>JAOTZA010000277.1 GCA_029861655.1 Acidobacteriota bacterium
CCGGTCCGGGCCGGCCGTCGGCCAGCAGGTTTCGACCGCTGGGCGGTGGGGTGAAGCGACGTGTGATCGCCAGGGGGACGCGCAACGAGAACTCACCCGCGTCATAGCGAGCCGCCTGCTGGTATTCGATCTCGACGACGATCTCCTCGGCGGGACCGATGTTGGCAACCGCCGTGGTGAAGATATTCGGCCGGTGCTGGCGCACCAGAGAGGCCTTCTTGCCCTCATCCTTCGCCTGCTGGTATGTCTTCTCCGCCCGGCCGCGCTCCTGGATGCGGCCTTCGATCCGCCGATCACCGACCGTCATCACCAGATGGTCGACGGCGGCCGATTCGGGGAGCGGGAACACATAGAGACCGTCCACAAAACCGGCACCGCGGTTGGCGAAACGCTGGGTCACCCGAGCGCGAACGATCAGACCGGTGATCCGGATCTCGTATTCGGTGTCGAGTACCGGGGCGGGAAGATAGGTCCCTCCAGCTCCCCCCGCAAAGAGAAGGGCCGCGTGCTGGACCTCGTCGAGGCCGACGCCCTGGGGCGGGTTGTCCTCCTGAAGAGCGTGGACCGGGGCGGCACCCTCCACCGGCGCGGAACTCTCCTTATCTGTCGGCTCCTCCACCCCAATCGCTTCGAGACCCTCTCCCGCGGGCAAGACCTCTTCGACAAAGTCTCCGAGACACGTTTCGTCACCCTCGTCCTCCCAACCCTCGTTCTCGACTTCCAGAACTTGTTCTGCGAGCGGATCCTCCTGAACGGATCCTTCAAGACCCGCGAGGGCCGTCGAAGTAATCGTCAAGATCCAGATCGTGCGGATCATCCAAGCGCGACTTCCAGACATCGTAGATCCTCCTCGGAACATCGGTGAAGTAGTCGAGGCGCGGACGCGATGGCGAGGACCACCGGGGTCCACCGTCGGCGGCGGCCGCGGCGATCGAGACTTCGGTGTTTTGCGGTCGATCTCTCATGCGCCCATCAGGCCACGCAAGCATGGAACCGCCGAGGCGTCGTTGTGGAGAATCCGAGGAAGATTGTGGCGAAATCGTGGCAACCGCGTCTTTCGATGTTTCCTGCGGTACATTCAACTCAATGACCGAGACTCACGGTCACCTGGCCTTGGTCGACGACGAGGAGCACATCCGCGAGACGGTGGGCTACGCGCTGCGCCGGGAGGGCTACCGCGTAGACACCTACGCCGACGGCGCTGCGGCCTGGGAGGCCTTCGAAGACCATCTTCCCGACGTCGTGATCCTCGACATCCTGATGCCGCGGATCGACGGGCTCGAGCTCTGCCGCAGGTTGCGGGCCCGTTCCGAAGTTCTCCCGATTCTCTTCCTGACCTCGCGCGACGACGAGTTCGACCGCGTCCTGGGACTCGAGCTGGGCGCCGACGACTATCTGTGCAAGCCCTTCTCGATGCGTGAGCTTGCCGCACGGATCAAGGTCCTGTTCCGGCGGCTGGCCGTGATCCGGGAGGGCGCGACGGGCGGAGGCAAAACAACCGAGGACAGGATCTCGGTTGGAGAGCTAGAGCTCGACCGGCGCCGCTATACGGCGGTGTGGAAGAACCAACCACTGCGCCTGACGGTTACCGAGTTCACGATCCTGGAAGCGCTGGCCCGTCGCCCAGGACACGTCAAGAGCCGCGCCGATCTGATGCGAGACGGCTACCCCTACGACGCCTACGTCAGCGAGAGAACCATCGACAGCCACATCAAGCGCCTGCGTCAAAAACTCACCGCGGTCGATGAGGAATTCTCTGCCATCGAGACCGTTTATGGCCTCGGCTACCGCTACCAAGATGCGTGAGCGCCGGAGGTGAGTTTTCTTTCGCCGCTGACCCTGCGGCTGCTGGCGTTCAATCTGCTCCTGGTGTTTCTGCCCGCCGCCGGTTTTCTCTATCTCGACACCTACGAGCGCAAGATGCTCGCGGCACAGGAGCGCTCGATGGTGCAGCAGGGAAGATCGCTCGCGGCCGCGCTGTCTGGACAGAGACTCGGAGAGGGTCTAGGCCAAGCTGAAACCTGGCGGGAGCAGGCGGCCCCGCTGTTGAAACGTCTCGAGAGACGCACGGACGCACGGCTTCGGGTGATCGACCGCGACGGGATGTTGCTGGCGGATTCCAGTCTCCTGGGACCGAGAGCCGAGGCGAGAACCACCACCCAGGAGAAGACACTCCGCGACGCACCGCTCTACCGAGCCGGTGCCCTGCTGATACGACTCGTGCCGCGGCGTTTTCTGCGCCCCGCGCCGGTCGGCGATGACGCCGCCTTCTATACATCCTCCAACTTTCTCGATGGTCGAGAAGTGGCGGCGGCGTTGGCCGGACGCTACGGGGCAGCGACTCGGATTTCAGCCGGCGGCCAGCGTTCGGTGACCCTCTATAGCGCCCTACCCATACGCCGTGGCGATCAGGTCGTGGGCGTCGTCCTGGTTTCGCAATCTACCTTCCGCATCCTCGAAGCGCTCTACGAAGTGCGGCTGGGTGTCTTCAAGATCTTTCTGTCAACCGTCCTCGTCGCGGTCGTGTTGAGCCTCCTCGTCGCCACGACGATCGCCCGGCCACTCCGCCGTCTTGCCCGGCAAGCCAAGGAGGTCGTCGATCGCCGTGGCCGGCTGCGCGGGCACTTCAAAGGATCAAAGAAGAAGGGTGAGATCGGAGATCTGGCGCGGGCGCTCGAAAGCCTGACCCACCGGCTCGAGCATCACATCCAGTTCATCGAGTCCTTTGCCTCGGATGTGTCGCACGAGCTCAAGAACCCGCTGACCGCGGTACGCACCGCCACCGAGCTCCTGTCCGAGGCCGAGACCCCCGAAGAGCGCGAGCGCTTTCTCGACATCGTCCAGCACGAGGTGGCGCGGATGGAAAACCTGCTGTCCGAAGTGCGCGAGATCACGTCGATGGACGCGCAGCTCGAAGAAGAGCCGGTTCGGCACTTCGCTCTCGATGATCTAGTCGAGCAGATCGCCAGCGGATTCAACCTGCGTCCCGGCGTCGAGGGACGCATCCACTTTCATCCGCCCGCCGAGCCAGCGACGGTCAGCGTCTCGCCCGAGCGGCTCACCCAGGTGGTCGAGAACCTGCTCGAAAACGCTCTGAGTTTCTCCCCCGACGGCGAACCGGTGGATGTCCGGGTCGAAAGCCAGGGCCGGCTCCATCAACTGAGCGTCGAGGACCGCGGTCCCGGGATCCAACCGGAGCATCGCGCGGCGGTTTTTCGCCGCTTCTTCAGCTACCGGCCCAAGGAGGAAAGCCGGTCCCGCCAGCAAGGCCAGCACGCCGGGCTCGGGCTCGCCATCGTCAAGACCATCGCCGAGAGCTACGCGGGGACCGTCTCGGCGCGTGAACGTGAGGGCGGCGGCACCCGGATCGTCGTCGAGCTGCCGGCGGCCTAGAGTGCAAAAGCGGGGCTTGGCCCCAAAAGACCAGGCAAAACCTGGCCAAAAGCGGCGAACTCCGGATAGAGGTATTCAACAGGCCGGTGCTGGACGCTTCTCTTCGTTTTTCGCCAGGTAATACCTGGAGAAAGCACCCTGCCTTGCGCTTTTCCTACCCCGAATCCCAAAAGAGCAGGCTGGGCGAGAACCCGCTCGAACAGCTCTTGCAGCCGATTCCAGGCCTCGGAAGCCATCTTCCTCAGGTGCCCACTTGTTTCAGATCATCCAGCAACCAGGCCTTGGCGAAACGGAGTTCGCGGCTGACCGTCGCGGGCGAGACGCCCTCGGCCTCGGCGGCCTCCTCATAGGTCATCCCACCAAAGAAATGCAGCTCGACGATCCGGCTCTTCCGCTCGTCGAGCTCGGCAAGCCGGCGAAGTGAGTCATCGAGGGCGAGGACGTCGAGAGCCTCACCGTCGGCCGACGCGCCGCCCGGCGCTCCCTGCCGGTCCTCGATCCAAGTCACACGCAGCCGCTCGCCGCCGCGTTTCAGGGCCTTCTTCGCCTTGGCGTGATCCACCAGAACCCTCCGCATGATCGTCGCCGCCACCGCCAAAAAATGCACTCGGTCCTGCCAGTTGACGTCGCTTCCGGCCAGCCGTAGGTACGCCTCGTGAACCAGCGCCGTGGGCTGGAGGGTGTGGTCCCGGCGCTCGGAGCGTAGGTATCCAGCTGCCAAACGGCGGAGCTCCGGGTAGACCTCCTGCATCAGACCCTCGACAGCGTCTTCATCCCCTCCGCGCCAGCGCAGGAGCAGGTCGGTGACCGCGCCTCGAGCCCCCTTGTCCTCCATCAGATGAGCCGGAGTCTAGCCTACGGACCCCCGTTAGCTGACTTCCCATCATTCTCCGCCACGAACCGGCCAAACATACTTCTCGGTGGTCTTGGGATCAAAATTCCTGACCACAAGGAAATCCAAGCTCACGAACCAAGCGTTGGCCGGTGCCGCCGCTTCGGTTGAAGCCGACCAATACAACGACGACTGAAGGGATTCGGCCCAGGCACCGCTGGCGTCGC
>JAOTZA010000036.1 GCA_029861655.1 Acidobacteriota bacterium
GTTTTTCGTCTTAGAGAGTCGAAGGCACCGGCCACCTGCTCCACTCAGGGGCGCCTCTAACCGGGCGGGTGCTGTGATAGTTTACCCATCCTGAAATTGAGCAGCCGGAGGTAGTCAGCAGATGGTCAACAAAGTCATCCTCGTAGGGAATCTCGGACGCGACCCGGAAGTTCGGACCACGCCCTCGGGTCAGCCGGTAGCGACCTTCAGCGTCGCGACCAATCGGCGCTGGAAGGACCGCGACGGCAACCGGCAGGAGCAGACCGAGTGGCACAACATCGTCTGCTGGGGACGGCAAGCGGAGATCGCAGGCCAGTACCTTACAAAGGGCAAACAGATCTTTGTCGAAGGGCGGTTGCAGACCCGTTCATGGGACGACCGCGAGACCGGGGAAAAGAAATACAAGACGGAGATCGTATGCGACAACTTCCAGATGTTGGGCCAGCGAGGTGACTCAGGCCCAGTCGGAGAGTCCTACTCGCGGCCGGCGGCAGCACCACCTTCTCAGGTTGCCGAGGCGGGCCCGGAAGACGACGATATCCCGTTCTAGTCTGACGTTTCTCGTAACCTCCTCGCGCGGCTCGGCACACCAGGAGAGATGCGGTTCGCGGGCGGCGCTGATCGCGCCGCGGGTCTTACTTGCAGGTGCCGACGCCGGCCTCGTTCGCACCCACCGCCTGGGCGCCCTCGGGGAAGAACCTAAAAGTCCCATCGACCCATACGATGTCGCATTCCGAGTGAAATGCGAGATAAGAACCGATTTCGTAGACAGGACCCTCGAACACTGCCACCGACCCGGTCAGGCGGTTGCTTCCCGCGCTGCGGATCCCAAGGACTAGTTCGTTTTCCAGGTTCTCGGCGATCCCAAACTCAAACGGTGTACCCCACGCGTCGACCTCAGGGATCGCCTGGATGTACATCGGCAAGGGGTTGGCGGGATCCGGGCCTCCCGTGACCAGAATCTGCTTCAGATTCGCGTAGGTCACGGGCGTGAGGACGCTAAAGTCAAGGTTCTGTGCGACTGGCTGTCCGGCAGCGGCGGCGCCCAGCGCGTCCGTGTACCACATCAGCATGGCGGTCCCGATCTGGCGTATGTCGGCCATGGTCCGCTTCTGCTTTCCTTTGTTGAGAGACTCGATGAGATTCGGGATCAGAATCGCCATGATAATGGCGATGATCGCGACGACGACCACAAGCTCGACGAGTGTGAATCCGCAGTTTCTGCGGCGGCGGTCGCTCGTAACATTAAGCACCACTTCTTAGCTCCCTCCTGACAACGTCCCTCTCAGAGAACGTTGCCGGATCCTCTCTTTCAATACTCAACGCGACAAGGGATCTTGACTGTGGACCATTCCACAAGGCGCCCCTTAATCTCTCCACTGCCATTCTACTACTCTCCGAGCCGAGATTTGAGAGTATGCAGGAGATTCAATGCAGCGAGCGGCGACAGCCGCTCCAGGTCCACATCACGCAGAATCGCCGCGATTACTTCCTCTGGCGGGGCAAACAAGGCCATCTGATCCGGCCCCGGACTCTGCGGGCCGTGGCCGCGGGCGATCCGGGGCTTGCCAGCCAGGTCGTACTCGTGAGATTCCAGATTGCCCAGGATCTCGGCGGCGCGCTCGATGACGGAACGTGGAATCCCCGCCAGCCGGGCTACGTGGAGACCATACGACTTGTCGGCGCTGCCTGGGACAACACGTCGCAAGAAGACGATTTGGTTTTCCCATTCCTTGACCGCCATCGTACGGTTGACAACTCGAGGCAGAACCGCCGCCAGCTCGGTCAACTCGTGGTAGTGCGTCGCAAACAACGTTTTGGGCGCCGGACCCTCATGAAGGTATTCGACAATCGCCCAGGCGAGTGACAAACCGTCGAAAGTCGCTGTGCCTCGCCCCACCTCGTCCAGCACAACGAGGCTGCTGGAGGTCGCCTGGTGGAGAATATTGGCGGTCTCGACCATTTCGACCATGAAGGTGGACTCCCCTCGCGTCAGGTCGTCGCTGGCTCCGACACGAGTGAAGATCCGATCGACCGCCGAGATCAAAGCCGACCTCGCGGGGACGAAGCTACCCGCCTGCGCCATCAGGACGATCAGCGCCACCTGCCGCAAATAGGTCGATTTGCCGCCCATATTGGGGCCTGTTAACAACACGATGTCGCCGCCAGTGGAGTCGATCTCGAGATCATTGGGAACGAATTCTTCGCCGCTCAGCTTCTCCACTACGGGGTGACGGCCGTCGCGAATCTCGACACCGCCTCCAGGGGTCGTCACCAGAGGGCGCGAGTAGCGATTCCGGGCTGCAACCTCCGCCAAACAGGTCGCCACATCGAGGCGTGCCGCGGCGTCGGCGATCCGCGAGAGGATGGTGCTCGAATCCACGATGGATTCACGAAGAGCCTCGAAATGTACCCGCTCGAGAGCGATCTGCCGTTCCTCTGCGGTCAAGACCTGCTCCTGCAAGTCGTCGAGCTCAGGGATCGAGTAGCGTTCGGCGTTGACCAGGGTCTGCTTGCGCACATAGCGCTCCGGTACCAGGCCCTGATTGGCCTTTGTCACCTCCAGGTAGTAGCCAAATACCTTGTTGAAGCGAACCTTGAGCGACGAAATCCCAGTCGCCTCACGCTCCGCCGCCTCGAGCGCCAGGAGATGCTTCTTCGAATCCCGCGCCAGCGACCGCACCCGATCGAGCTCGGCGTCCACGCCCTCACGGATCACGCCGCCCCTTTGCAGATTCGACGCGGGCTCCTGGTCGAGGACCCTCTGTAGCTCTGCACAGAGGCCCGGGGCCGGGTCTGTGGCCCCGACGTCGGCCAGGAAAGCCGAACGCGACTCGACCAGCTCGACAAAAAGCTCGGGCAGGGTCTCGAGCGAAGTACGCAACGCAGCCGCTTCCCGTGGTGTGATCGAGCCCAGAACCGCCCGGGTGAGCAGGCGAGCCGGATCGCCGACCGACCGAAGGTTGGCCCGCAGGCGGTTACGCTTCGGCTCGTCATCAACCAGCTCGGCCACCGCGTCGAGTCGTCGATCCGCAGCCGATGGCTCCCGAGTCGGGCGACCCAGCCAGTCCCGCAGAAGCCGTCCACCTGGAGGCGTAACGGTTCGATCCAGAACCGACAACAGCGTGCCGCGAACGCCACCGTCGCGCTGGTTCTCAAAAACCTCCAGATTACGAAGGGTGGTGGCGTCGAGCGCTATCGCCTCGTCGGACTGACGGACGGAAAGCGATTGAATATGACGCAGATCGCTCTGCTGCGTCTCACGCGCATACGCCAGAGCCAGGGCCGCGGACCGAGTCGACGTCCCGTCGGTCCCGCTTTGCTCATCGAAGCCAAAACCACGAAGCGTCGTGGTCCCGAAGTGGCGCTCGAGAAACGCCCCTCCGGCTTGCGGGCCAAACCACCGATCCACGCTCACCTTGGTGATGCAAACGTCCCTTTTTTGCGCCCAACTCGATATCGCCTCAGGCACGGCACCCTCTTCCAACAGCACCTCGCTCGGGGCCAGCAACCGCAAGTCCTGGACGGCTTCCTGGGCGTTGGTCCAACGGCGCACGAAAAAAGTGCCGGTCGAGACATCCAGAAAGGCTCCGGCGCCCCCTTCGTCGCGGCCATCGCCATCACGGTCCCAGCTCACGCTCGCCAACAAGTTCTCTTGTTTGCTCTCGAGCAAATTGGGGTCGCTCAAGGTCCCGGGCGTCACCACTCGGGTGACTTCTCTCTTGACCAGTCCCTTGGCCTCGGCGGGATCCTCCACCTGATCGCAAATCGCCACCTTGATTCCGGCTCGCACGAGTTTGGCGAGATACACTTCGAGCGCATGGTGAGGCACGCCGCACATCGGGGTCTCGCTCCCTTTTCCCTTATGCCGCGCTGTCAGGGCCACTTCGAGTATCGGCGCCACCCGAACCGCGTCATCAAAGAACACCTCGTAGAAGTCACCCATGCGGTACAGGACCACAGCGTCGGGATGCTGTGCCTTCATCTCGGTGTAATGCCGCAGCATCGGAGTGAGCCGAGTGGAAGTGTGCATGCTCAGTCAGTATAGCGATTCGCCTCTCTTGGTCGCCGTCGATAGCGCTTCGCCGATCACCAGCGTCGCTGTCGGTTTCGTGGAGCTCCGAGATGGGTCGAGGCCGGGCGACTCGCTCCTCGGCACTCGACAGACTCCAAGCGGCCGCTCATCAACCGATCTACTCGTCCTTCTCGACGATATCCTCAGCGAGCACCAACTCTCACCGCGCAATATCGAGCGCTTGGTCGGTAACCGAGGTCCCGGAAGCTTTACCGGGCTGCGGATCGGCATGGCGACCCTCATGGGTCTGGCCCAGAGCCTCGATGCCCAGGCGACTGCAGCCACCGCGTTCCGCGCTCTCGCCGCGCAGGTGGGCATGAGCACTCGCGACGACGATCACAGAACCGTCGCACTGATTGACGCCCTTCGGGGTGAGTGGTTCGCACAAACCTTCGATCCCGGCGGGTTGAAACTCACCGAAGCCGAAATCGTCGAGCCCGAGAAACTCCTCGACTGGGCGCCCTGCCGTATCGTGGGATTCGGCTTGCAACGGCTCCCCGCCGCTCTCAGCGACCACCCCGGCGTCGAGATTCAGGAAGCCGTTCTCATGGCTCCGACGCTCCTCGAACTGGGGCGTCACCCGGGCCTCGAATGGGACGCTGGCCTGCTGACAACGCCGCTCTACCTCAGAGCTCCTGCGGCCACCACCAACCCTCGCTAGATTCCCTGAACGGGAGCAGCCTCTCGCGGCGTCAACTCGGCTTGGTGCCTACCATGCCGAAATCCTGGAATCCGAAGAGCAGACCATCCAAACGGTCGCGCAGCCGGTTTACGCCGTCGGCCAACGGGCGCAAGTCGGGCGCGAGCTCGCCGATCGCGATTTCGGGGAGTCTCGCATCCTCTGGGAACGGCTGCAGATCGATGCGCTCGACCGGATCAAAACCGGCAATTTCGAACATGGCTTTGAGGCTGTCCGGGTGGACCGGCCGCCGGTGGGTCGGATCCAGCCAGAAATTGCTCGCCCCCACAACCAGCGAGAGCGGGCTGGGACTCTCGAGTACCAGCACGCCTCCGGGTCTCAGGACTCTCCACGCCAGACGCACCAGGCGATCCACATCCGCCGGCACCAAATGTTCGATGACATGGTAGGAGACGACCCCTCCGAGCGAGGCTTCGGCACGCTCTGCCAACGCGGCGAAGAGGTCCGAAACTTCGGCCGCGAGACCTTTCTCGCGACAGCGCGCGACCATCTCGACATTGGCATCGACACCCGAACACTCGATGCCGTTCGCGGTGAGAAATTCCAGGGCCTCGCCCCGACCGCAGCCCAGATCCAGCACTTCACCCCTGTTCTCGAGAATCTCGAGATAGGGTGCCAGCCGCCGTCCGATGTCTTCCTCGCGACCACGAAAGAGGCCCTCGAACTCGACATAAGTCTCATCGTCGACGGCTCGCGCCAGCTCTTCGGGTCCCCGACTCCGGGCGACCTCCAGCAAAGCACCGAGTCGGCTCCAGCGCTCACGGCTCAACTCGCGGTACCGATCGAGCTTCTGCTCCACCCGCGAAAACAGAGCTGTCGTATGGTCCATCGCATCGGCGTATCCGTCCTTGTCGAAGCCCTCGACATGGTCGAGCCGCCGCGCGTGCGAGTCGAGAAACTCGAGATGGTTGTCGCGGAGCTCGTACAACTCGCTCCTTAAAGCGTTGACCATCTCATCGTGCTCCTGCTCCTCCGCCTCGCGTTGAAGACGCAGATCACGCGTCAACTCCGCCTGAACAGTCTGCAGATCCTTGCCCAGCCTCTCGAGTCCGCTTTCAACTCGCACCAGGGCGCCTGCGAGGTCCTCGATCGCCCGCCCGCGGCTCTGGGCGGCTTCGGTGGCGAGTTCCAGCTCGCCCTGGACCTTCAGATTGTAGGCGCGCTGTCGCTCCCACAAATCCGCCTGCGGTCTTTGGACGACCCCACGCAGGAGCCTCTTGAGCCATACGATCGGCTTCCCCAACCAGCCGCGGTGGCTGGTGATCGGCAACGTCCGATCAGCCTCCCAGACCCCGCGCCAATCTGCAAGATCCGTCTCCCGGCCGACCCGAAACGAATCCATCTGGAGTTCGTTCTGGTCGCTTCCCCGTTGATCTTTCTCAGTCATGTCGTGTTCGAGACGGGCGCTGGTCGGGCGCGGCAATCTACCACGCGGCAACCTCGGCTCCCCGTTGAGGAACCATGCTATCCGCCACCATCGTCAGCCACCTCACTGTTCTCACCGGGCGGCTTCTCCAGCGTGTCGACTACCCGGACCCTGGCCTTGGCGAGCGGCGTCCCGGTCCAGTCCTCGAACCATTCGTGACCGCCAACGACCAGATCGACGGACATCTCGTATCGTCCCTCCCGGCGTGGCCAGCGAAGCGTCATTTCCACATCGACTTCAGCGCCGGGGTCCACTCGTTGCGCAAACTCCGTGGTCGGTCCCACGAAAGGCTCCGCGTGCTTGCTCCTGGGCAACGGCCACAAACGATAGCTCAAATGGATAGGGACCGGATCACCGCTGGCCCAGTAACGCCAACCGCTGTTACGCAGACGCAAGGGTACGAGCCCACGGCGGCCGGTGTTGCCGCGTTGCGGCAGCTCGATCTCGATCACCTCGCCGGAGTAAAACTTGCGGGCGAATCGGTAGGGACCAAAGTAACGGACCTCGGCCTCGGACTCTTCCTCGTCGGGCGTGTCGAGAGACACACGGATCGACCATGCCTCCAGACTCGTGTTCGTGTCCCACCAATAGGGGTGCCTGCGCAATGGCGCCGACGTCCTCACCTCGACAAAACCCCGGGACCCACCTCGACCGTCCGGCTCGAGCGCAACGCGGTGCCTGCGAAGCCAGTCCCTGACAACAAATGTCCCCTCGGGGTGATCCGACTGAACGAGAAAACGCAGCATCCGATCCGCCCGCCCGCTGGTGACTACGAGTTCGGCGGGAGGCGAGGCCGAGTTGAGGCGAAACCCGTGCTCTTCGACCCTGGCGTGCGGATCGACAAACCGGACCAGCTCGTCGGACCAGTACCGATCGCGCCGACCGTCGAGCGCCGGTGCCGTTGTTTCGTATGGAAAGAGCCGGAAGATCCCTGCGTAGGCGTGGCTCTGGCTCGGCTCCTCGAGCGCCGGGTTGCCGGTGGCCGAAACTAGCGACGATGCAAAGACGACAGCCGCCACGGTCCAGGCCAGAGCGAGCGCCCTCCGCGAGGGGGCCCGGAGCGGCGCCACCAACAGCAGGGCGTAGGTCGTCAAGAAATAGCGGTTGCCGACAAACGTGGCTCCACCAAAGTAGTTGCGCGGCATCCACACCAGATGGAAGAAAACTAGACTCGCCGCCCCGAACAGCAGAACAACGCCAACCGTGTCGGGTCTCCGCGTCGCAGCCAGACCGAGAAAAACAGCCAGCGGGAAATAGATCAGTAATCCGGTGTGCCTGCCGATCAAGAAGTAGGCGCTCGCGTACGCGCTGACACGGGGCTCGAGCTGTGGCACGAGACCCATTTGCTCGGTTGCCTGGGCAGTCTCGAAGTGTTCCAAAACCTCCTGTGCGCCTTCGCCGGCGGGATAACCCACCGCGGGGTTGAACGTCGCCCGGAGAGCTTTGTGAGGAACCGGAGCGCCCTCCATCAGCAGGTTCGCTCCGACAGCGAAAAGAAGAGCGACGCCAAAACCCAGTCCTGTGATCACAGCACGGCCGATACGGCGGCGGAGCACCAAGATCGCCAGCGGCAGCAACCCGATCAGCGCGTTCGGATACCGCATGCCGGCGGCCAGACCGAGGAGGACGGCTCCGGCAAGAGGCGCAAACCGCGACTCCAGCAGGCGATCCAACCGCCGCCGCTCGAGCTCGTATCGCTGCCGCTCCGCGCCGAGGCAAAGGATCAGCCCCAACGCCACAAAGGAGGCCTGCAGCGAGTCGCTCATCGTCCAGGCGACATAGGACAGGAGAACGCTCGTGCCGACAAAGGTCACCACCGCCCAGCTGGCGAGTCGCTGGTCCTGCTCCGATCGCCGCAGATAGGCGACCCCCAGAAGAAGCACCGCCCCGAGCGCCACGGCGTTTAGAGCGACAAGACCGGCCTGGCCGCCGACTGCGAACGGGATAGCCCCCACGAGCGGATAGACAGCGGGTTTCGAATAGGTGATCCCCGAGTCGGTTTTTTGCAGAATCACCGCTTGGCGACCGCCCTTCGGATAGCTCTCGATCCGCCGGCGATCTTCGGCGCCGAACTCCAGATCCCGGTCCCGAGCCAAACTCTCGGCCATCGCGAGGTAAGTGCCCTCGTCGCCGCTGACGAGCGAAGCTGTTTGACGAGCCGCCAGCAGCAGCAGCTGGCCACCGATCGCCAGCCCCAGCACAAGCCACGGCAGGATGACCCGAAATTTCTCGTTTCGACTCGAGAGGATCCGCCCGGTCGCCGTCACCGCCGAAGGATACTCGGTTTCTGCAGGGGCTTGCCGAGAACCCTGATGGGTCGCGCGATAAGAGCTGGCGGTTCGTATCCAAGGTTCGAGGAGGAGCCGATGGCGGAGCATCGTCCATCGGCGATGGCCGAGTAACGCTCCGAGACGGACCGCCACCGCTTGTCGCCCTTGGGTTACGGCGGCTCGTTAACGCGACCCATCAGGGTTCCCGGCAAGCCCCTAGGACGACCCCAGAACCTGCACCCAGAGGATCCGGAAACCCTCTTCGTTGGTCCCTGACGCAACACCAAAGCCCACTCGATTCATTCTCCGATCCAACAGGTTGGTCCGATGCCCTGGACTCGCCAGCCAACCCCCGATCGTCTCCTCCACCGTGGCCGAACCCTGCGCGAGGTTCTCGGCGATCCGGGGGTTGAAGCACCGGCCGGCTCGAGCCCTCTCGAAAGCGTCCAGACCGTCCGGCGAGACGTGTCCGTAGAACGACTTCGCCAACATTTTGTCGGCGTAGAGTTGCGCTACGCCCTCGAGACATCTGTCTCGCTGGAGGACCCTCCGGCCTTTGTCGCGACGGGCCGAGTTGGAAAGCTCCAGAAGCTCTTCGCGGACTCTTTCGATGTCATCGAGGGGCTCGGTCAGCGCCTCGAACTCGCCTGCCATGGACAGCGCCGACACCAGCACGACAATTTGCAGATCTCCCGACCCGGCGAGACCGATGCCTAGATCGTGGAAGCGTGGATCGAGTAAGCCCCCTTCCAACCCCTGAGACTCGCTCGCGAACAGGAGATCCTCGAGGGCCGTCCGCGTCTCGAGCCCGGTCACGGTGTCGAACACAGCGTGCACGACGGCCCTTCGAGCATCGTAGCCCTCACGAACCAGCCAGCCCTGCAACTCGGTCGACAACCCGGAGGGGCCGCTCCCGCCTGGAGTCGAGCTGCCCGTCTTGCTCATGTTCAGGGCAACCTGCTGAGCCGCTCTGTCGAGGGCGGGCGCGCGGGCAAATGGCTCGAGCCCAGCAAGCAAACGTTGATGGTTCACGTGAGCGACCAGATCGACCCGGATCTTCTCCAGAAACGCAGTCTCCAGGGGGCCCTCGGCCGAGATCACGCCGCCGCCCAGCGCCGTCGCCAGAACCAGGAAGAGAAGGACCGAACCACGTGCTCCTGTGCCCACGCGGCGAGCCTAGCAGGCGTTTTCGGGTGGCGGGCAGGCCGTCTTGCCCGGGATTATCTGCTTTGCTATTCTCCAGGTGTCCGCTGGTCCATGAGAATCCCCCGCCGAGATACCAGCCCACCTGACCTCGTCGGTCACCGCTTGGGCACTATCTCGATCCACTTCCAACCAACGATCCCGCGGGATCAAAGGGAGGCCGAAGTACATGCCAAACATCAATGATGGACTGAGAGAGGAGCTCCTCGAAACCGACGATGAGTTCCGCCGTCTCCACGAAGAGCACCAGGACTACAAGAGACGGCTGAGTGAACTAAAACAGAAGTCCTTTCTCTCACCGGCAGACGAGTTCGATGCCAAGAAAATCAAACTCCACAAGCTAAAGCTAAAAGATCGAATGGAAGAGATCATCCGATCGCACCGACAGACCCGCGTTTCGGCCTGACCGTCAACACAATCCGAATCCTCAGGAGAGAGGGGTGCGCCCCTCTCTCTTTTTGCCTCCCCACCAGAAAATGTCGATTGCCAAGGAAGCGTGGCCTTTCGCCGTACCCCTTGTCCTTGCGTCAGGCGTGGCGTTGGCGCTCCGCTACCCAAGGACCGCTCTCGCTCTGTTCCTCGTGGGCCTCCTGCTTTTGGCGTTCTTTCGCATCCCCAAGCGCCGCTTTGATGGACCCGAACACCTCGTCCTAGCGCCGGCGAACGGAGTCGTGACCCGGATCGACCGCGTCGAGGATCCGGCGATCGGGCAAGGCCGCATGCGCAGGATCGTCACGTTTCTCTCCGTCTTCGATATCCACGTCCAGCGGTCGCCCGTCTCAGGTGAAGTCGTAAGGAGCAGTTTCCGCGACGGGCTCAAGCGAGCAGCCTTCCGAGAGGACGCCGGCGAGGTCAACCAAAGCCATCTGGTGGTCATCCGGCGCCCGAGCGGGGACCTCATCGGTGTTCGCCAAATCGCAGGTTTGGTAGCGCGCAGAGTGGTCAGCTATCTCAGAATCGGCGACTCCCCCGCTCGAGGGGATCTCATCGGTTTGATCAAGTTCGGCTCCCGCGTCGATCTCTACCTCCCCGATCAGTACCGGATCGAAGTCAAGAAAGGCCAGCGCCTCGTCGAAGGCCTTACGATCGTTGCCGCGCCGGCGACGGATTCACCGGGAGCAGCCGCTCGAGACGGATCCAAGAAGGATCGACAGGAGGTCCCGCGATGAGTCGGCTCGCCATTCTCAACCCCAAGTCACTCATCGGAAACGAAATCAAGGAAGCCCTCGAGCGTCGGAGCGAACTGTGGACAGACATCCGCCTCCTCGCTCTAGAGACGGGCGACTACGGGCTGCTCTCCGAGGTTGCCGGTGAGGCGACAGTGGTCCACGAACTGAGCCGGGACAACCTCGAAGGGATCGATCTCCTCTTCGCCTGTCCCCAAGCAACCGACGATCCGGATGAGATCCTAAACCGGCTTTCTGGCGTTCCACGGACGATTATCGCCTCCCCTGCAGCACCGCCTCCAGGGCTCCCAACCGTCATTGCCGGAGTCAATCTCGATGAGGTTCTCGACGCGATGGACACTGGCCGGCGGCCCATCCAACTCGTCAGCCCGCATCCCGGGGCAATCGCCCTCGCACACCTGCTCCAGCCACTTCGCCATCTCGGCTTGAAAGAGGCGGTGGCCAGCGTGGTGCAGCCGGCTTCGGTTCACGACCAGGCCGGCGTCGACGAGCTTCTCGAACAAACGCGTAGCGTTCTGACCTTCAGCAACGAGTTCTCTCGAGCGGTGTTTGGCGGCCAACTTGCGCTCAACCTCATGCCGACCGATGGCAGCGCCAGTGTCATGACCGCGGCCCGCCAGGCGCTGGGTCCCGAGCTTGCCCTGGCGATCCACGTTCTTCAGGGAGCAGTGTTTCACTCTATTTCCGCCAGCGTGTTCATACGCTGCGATCCCAAGACGTCCGCGGAAGAGATCAACCAGGCCCTCGACTCCTCAACCCACATCGAGGTCGACCGAGACGCGGAGCAGCTGGGGCCGATCGACGCCTCGGGCAAAGTCTCGCTGCTCGCCTCCCCGGCCCGCGCCCAGTCCGGGGAGCCTGGTGGATTCTGGCTTTGGGCGGTGATGGACAACCTGACCCTGGGCGCCTCCGGCAACGCGCTCGCCATAGCAGAGGCTCTGCTCGCGACACCGCAGTAGAGCCCGAGATAGAGGCCGCTCGCCGAGCCGCTAGCTAGTTCTCGCTGGTGGGAAGCGGTGGCGCCTTGCCTTCGCGAGCGAGGAACTCCTCAACTGCCAGGAGGTTGTCCTCGCCTGCGCGCTCGACCACATCGAGCATCTCGCTCATCGTGGTCACCTCTTCGAACTGCTCGTCGACAAACCAATCGAGAAAACGCTGGGCGATCAGGTTGTTCTCCTTGCGCGCGATCCCCACCAGATCGTAGATTTGCTGGGTGACCTCTTTCTCCCAGTCGAGAGCCGCCTGCACGGCCTCCCGGGCCGACGAGAATCTCGGCGTCGGCGCCGGCACCTCGGGGATCGCGAGCGCTCCATCCGCATCGACGATGAACCTGACGAACTTCATCGCGTGCTCTCGTTCCTCTTCCGACTGCGCATAGAAAAAGCGCGACAGCCCAGTCAGGCTCTGACGGTCGAAATGGGATGCGATCTGGATGTATTGCATCGAGGCACCCATCTCGTTCCCAACCTGCTGGTTCAAGGCATTGATCAGTTCATCACTGGCTAGCATCTTGGTTCTCCTCCCTCTCGTTCCTCAGGTACCTTACCAACCACAGAGAAGACAGCAAGGCTGGAGCTCCAGGAACTGGCAGGGGGCCAGGGTGGAGACTCCACTAGGGCACGGCGCGAGCTACTCGGACTTCGTGATTGAGAGGCTCGCGCCGTTTCCAGCCGAGCACTCGATCGGGCTGCGTCCTGCGCCGGGAGGCGGCTTCGATGCAGCACCTCGCAGAGAGAGGAGACTAGAGGAGGCACTCGTGACCGGCGCTTTGACCGTGCGTCAGGCTAGACTTCCCCGATGCCCAAGCCCGGCGCCGGTGGGCGCCTCGACAAGTACCGCCGCAAGCGGTTGCCCTCGGTGACCCCTGAGCCCTTTGGCGAAGCTGGCTCGGAACGACCGGGTCTCTTCGTCGTCCAAAAACACGCCGCCAGCCACACCCACTACGATCTCCGGCTCGAGATGGCTGGGGTTCTGGTGTCCTGGGCGGTGCCCAAGGGACCCTCGCTCGACCCCGCAGACAAACGCCTCGCGGTCGCCACCGAGGATCACCCGCTCGAATATGCAGACTTCGAAGGGGTCATTCCCGAGGGCAATTACGGGGCGGGCTCGGTCATCGTGTGGGACCAGGGGCTGGCGACGCACCATCTCGACCCCGAAGAGGGGCTCGAGACCGGCAAACTGCTTTTCGAGCTCAAGGGGTACAAGCTACGGGGTCTTTTCACTCTGGTGCGCACAAAGCGCAGCCCTAGAGAGTGGCTGTTGATCAAGAAACCCGACGCCGAAGCCACCGGCGAGACCGCCGAGCAGATGAACGATGGATCGGTCTTCTCGGGGCTGACGGTGGAAGAACTCCGGAAGAGCAGCGTCCGCGCCCAGGAGATGCGGACCGAGCTCGCCGACATGGGGGCTCGGCGGCGGCACCTGCGGGCCGACCAGGTGAAGGTGATGCTGGCTCAACTCAAACCCCAGGCATTCTCCAAAAAGGGCTGGATCTTCGAGCTCAAATACGACGGCTATCGGGTCGTGGCGGGCCGGTCGCAACCGGTCGTGGGCGCCAAGCCCGAAGCGAGGCTCTTCTATCGTTCGGGCCGCGAGGCGACACCGTCCTACCCCGATCTGCTGCGGGCGCTCCGCGCCCTCCCCTACGACGGCCTGGTCCTCGACGGCGAGGTCGTGGTGCTCGACGAGGAAGGCAAGCCGAGTTTCCAACTTCTCCAGAAACGTGCCCAACTCACCCGCCGGCGGGACATCGAGCGCGCTGCGGTGCCTCTGCCGGCGGTCCTGTTCGTCTTCGACCTCCTCGGGCTCGAGGGCTACGACTTGAGGACGATGCCGCTCACCGAGAGGAAGCGACTCCTGCGCCAGGTGCTCCCAGCCGCAGGACCGCTGCGCTATTCCGACCACATCGACGAGCGTGGCGAGGACATGTACCAGCAGGTGCGGCAGATGGGGCTCGAAGGCCTGGTCGCTAAACGGGCCGACTCGGCCTACCGGGGCGGTCGCTCCGACAGATGGATCAAGGTCAGGGCCGAGCGCAGCGGCGACTTCGTTGTCGTAGGGTTTACGGAGCCCAAGGGATCACGACCGGGTCTCGGTGCTCTTCACCTGGCCGCTTACTACGACGGTGAGCTTCGGTATGCTGGCCGTGTCGGTACCGGTTTTTCCGACAAGCTGTTGACGAAGCTTCGGCGCCGGCTCGAGCCCAAACGACGGGAGACCCCGGCATTTGTCGGATCCGCACCGGCTGCCAAGGAGCATGTCTGGGTCGAGCCCGAACTCGCGGCCGAGGTTCGCTATATCCAGTACACCGAGGACGGGCATCTGCGACATCCCGTCTTCTCGCGGCTACGCGACGACAAACCGCTCGAGGACTGCATCCGCGAGGATCTGCCTCCCCAGCGCACACAGAAGACAGAAGAACCCGTCGCCAACGTGGATGAGCGACCTACGGTCGACCTCACCCGGCCCGAGAAGGTCTTCTGGCCCGCCGAGGGCTACACAAAGGGCGATCTCGACTCCTACTATCAAGCCGTCACTCCCTGGCTCTTGCCGCTCATCGCAGACCGCCCAGTCGTTCTCGACCGCTATCCCGATGGCATCGATGGAAAGAACTTCTTCCAGAAGAACGCTCCCGGCTTTGTCCCGGAGTGGATCCGGACCGAACCGGTGTGGACCGAGGACGAAGAAAACGAGAACAACTACCTCATCTGCAACGATGAGCAGTCGCTCCGCTACCTGGTCAACCTCGGAGCGATTCCGCTCCACATCTGGCAGAGCAGGCTCCAGAGTTTGCAAGATCCCGACTGGTGCGTCCTCGATCTCGACGCCAAGGCAGCATCCTTTGCCGACGTCGTCACAACCGCCCGGACCATAAAGAGGCTCTGCGACTCGATAGGGTTGTCCTGCTTTGTCAAGACTTCGGGAGCGACCGGGATGCACGTCTTGGTTCCGCTGGCCGGCGCCTTCACCCACGAGCAATCCAAACAGCTGGCACAACTGCTGGCGCGGGTGACCGCCGGCGAGCTGCCCGACATCACGTCGATCGCCCGCCGCCCTGCGGCTCGTGAGGGCAAGATCTACCTAGACTTCGGCCAGAACGGCTACGGCAAGCTCATCGTGGCGCCCTACAGCGTTCGGCCCCTTCCAGGAGCCACGGCGTCGACGCCGCTACGGTGGTCCGAGGTCAACTCCAAACTCGACCCCAAGAGATTCACCATCAAGACCGTCCCGGCCAGACTGCGCCGCATGAAGACCGATCCGTGGGCCGAGATTCTCACGACAACGCCAGATTTGATGGGGGCGCTGGGGAGGCTCGCCAAGCGAGTCTCCGAGACCGAGGGAAGTTAGGCGCTCCATCGAGCGCCAATGCTGCCGTGGAAGGGAGCACTCCAGACATCAAGGCGGAGAGCGTTCGCTCACCAGGTTCCGACTCGAGCTCGGTGCTCGAGAGGCTTTACGGCTCGCGACCGGTTCGAGTTCGACCAAGCCGAGGTCTTCCAACTCCTCGACCAACCTCTCGGCAAACAGACGTTGGCCATAGGACGTCATGTGAACCCAGTCCCACCACAAGAATCCGTCGTCATAGCGGTCCGCCAGATAGGTGTGCATGTCGATGACCGCCACCCCATGCCGTTCGGCGACCTTGCCCATAATGGCGTGGAACTTTCGCAACGACGACGGACCGCGTTCGAGGGAGTTGGGTTCCATGATGAGCACCACTCGAGACCCCACCCGCAGAGTCTCGGCGACCAGCTGATCTAGATGTTTCTCGAAGTTCTTCGTGTGTCTACCGATGTCGTTGTTAGAGGCGTTCACAACCACAATGTCTGGTTCGAGGGAGAGACCCCGAGCCAGGAGGTCACGTTCCATGTCCGCAATCTTGTTGGCACTGACCGCCATGTTGATGCACTCGAAGCGCCCGGCGGTCGCTCGCTTGTTGAGGAGTCGCTCGGTTCGCCGCACAAACGTTTCTTTCTCTTTCGCGGCACCGGACCCCCATGTCTGGGACGCGCCCACGAAAAGCAAGCGCCGAACACCGTCAACCGGCTCGGGGGAGTATTCGTTCTCGATGCTCTCGAAGATCTGCTCGGCAAATCCGCCTCTCCAATATGCTTCGTCTTTGCGGAGTCGCTCGTCGGCGTCGGGGTAGAACTGCTTCTGGTGTGACGCCAAACCGGAGAGCAGACCGGTGATCACCAGAAGCACCATCGTGAACATGAGAAAGTTGAACAGCAGGACCTTCTCACTCGGCCCCCGAAGTCGCCGAAGAAGGAGGAACAGCAACAGTGAGACCAGTAGGATCGACAGGGGAAAGAGAACAGTGACCCACCGCGAGTTTCGGGGCTGCTCAAAGGTGTCGCGAAATACGCCTCCGTGGCGCGAAACAATCCGGATATTGTCGATGTAGGCTTCCTGTTTGCCACTCCGGAAACCGATCTTCTGGAGACCCTTGCTCGAGATCTTTGTAGTTCTCAGTAGGTTGCCGTCCAGCGAGATTGCCGCCCCTTCTTCGACAAACTCGAGTCTCAAGGTGTGCCAGCGTTCCGACCGCGCGGCTCGCAGAAGTGAAAACGGCCTCTTGCTGATAAACCCCCCGTCGGGCGACACTTTGGCGA
>JAOTZA010000278.1 GCA_029861655.1 Acidobacteriota bacterium
TTCATCGGAAAGATCGTGGCTACGATCGTGCGCGGCATTGTCGAATCGTTTCTGAGTGGCGTCGGGTTTGACAGCGTACCGGAGAAGTTCGGTCTCGAATTTCTCAAACCTCGAGAGGGTGGTGTTACCCTTTCTTCGATCGGCGGCACCGTGGTCATGGCGGTCATTATGCTGCTCGCGGCGGAGCAGGCCTTGACGACGCTTCAGCTCTCCGAGCTGTCCGCATTGGTGGGAGGCCTTCTCGGCTATCTGCCCAATCTTCTCGTCGGGCTGGTGATCATTCTGGCTGCCTTGAGCCTCGGCACCTATGTCGGCAAGACTGTGGCGAACATGCTCTCCGGCACGGATAACGCTGCGGTGGTTTCGGCGGTGGCCAAGTACGCGATCGTGTTTCTGGGGTTCAGCATGGGGCTCAACCAGCTCGGTGTCGGCCGAGAGATCGTGCAGGTCGTGGTCTCGGCTGTGCTCGGTGGCAGCGCTCTGGCCTTGGGTCTGGCCTTCGGGCTGGGCGGCCGTGAGCGGGCGAAGGAGATCATCGAGCGCCAGGGTTCGGGTAGCTAGAGACGAGACTGCCAAGAAGGGCAGCCAAGTACGGGCCGCGGGCGGTTTCGACCGTCCGCGGTCTTTCTTTTTCCGAGTGCAAACTTGGTCTAGGGTGGGGAGCTCGCTCGCCGAGAGATCGCCAGCCCGTCGTACTGGTTGCCGAAGAAGCTCCGGCGGATGACGACGTCCACGGTGTCTCCCTCCTGGACCGACGGATCCCAATGCCTGGCGGGGAAGTCGACGACACCATCTACGCCATCGAGGTGGACCCGCATGCCCTTTCGGGACCAGTGGATGTCGCCACCTGAAGAGTAGTACCCGACGGTCTTCGACACCGTGACTCCGGCGTGCTCCAGTTGGGGTTGGCGCCACTCCCAGAGTCGCGCGAATGCGCCCAGCAGGAGGGCCGCCGTGACGATACCGACAGTCAGCATGCCGCCAACCCACCGAAAGGGCCGCTCGCGCACACCGCGGGCCATCGAAACCGGCAGGTTGAAGAACAGATCGAAGACGCCGTGTTCGAGTAGGGCGCCGCTCTCCCCGAATACCGGCACCAGCTGGCTGGTTCGTCGTGTCCACCGGCCGGCCAGAAACCGCGCCAGGGCCGGGTTGTAGGTCACCATCTGGAGCGGGAAGGCGAGATAGCCGATGACATGTAGAAACGACACTGGCGCGGCGATGTAGTAGTTGCGCACGTCCCGTTCCTTGATCATCAAGAACAAGACAAACAAGCCTCGCGCGATCGAGCCCGGGGAGATGGGAAGCAGCTGAATTGCGGCGGCGGCGGCGGACGCATAGGCCATGCTCTGGGGCCAGCTCAGATCGCGATAGACCAGACAGTAGACCGCCACCGCCACGGCGACGAGGACCATCACAACCTGGGTCACCGGCACGGTGCAGATATGCACCGCCAGACAGCGCAGGTACTTCTGGATGAATGGGTCCTTGATCTGGCCCTCGATCTTCTCTGTCTCGGCATCGCTCAACATCCCCTCCTCGTGCCCCAGACGGACCTGTTCGAGGAGCACCTCCTCGCGAAAAGAGGGATGGCGCAGAAAGCGGATCGCGTAGGCGAAGCTCGAGCGGACCCGCCCCCACGCCCAGGAAGGGTTGGCGAGGAACCGATGCCAGCCGGGCGGCAGCCTGCCCAACAACAGGTTTTGTGTCCAGAAACGCGCCGGCCTGCGAACGAGACGGCGGGCGTGCTCGGGCGCCACCCGCCCGTCTCGAGTCCACGAGACGAGGGCTTCGATTCGCGATCCTCGCATCGCCCGGACGAGGTATGCGGGGCGCGTCAAGCATTGTTTGGTGTGATGACGCTTTGCGGCGTTCCCCCAAAGACCGATGATCCAGGCGCCGAGGAAGGGGATGAAGGACAGCGGGTAGAGCAGTGCAAACGCAACTTTGCCGCTGCGCAGGCGGTCCTCGTGCTTTGTATCGAGACGGCCGAGATTCTTCCAGGCGGTGATGGTCGCGGCCTTGATCGACCGGCGGAGCTTGCGGCTGGTGAGAAGACGCACATGGTGGCTGGTCACATCGGGCTGCGACGCCCGGTAGGCGGTGTCCTGGCGCTCGAGCTCCTCGATTGCCGGCTGCAAGTCCTCGAAGTTCCCGCTGGCTTCGGCAAACCGGCGCAGCCGGCGGGTGTCGCAGCGATCGAACTGCACCAGGCGGCCCCTGGTAAGCCCCCGCAGGATGAGAAAGGGGTCGGCCGGGCTCATCGGTAGAAAGGGGAGCAGGGCGAGACCGGCGCGAAAGTCGACCGCGGTCAAGCCCGCGTTTGGCGAGCCCTCAGCGCCGACTCGTTTGAGCATGTTGGGTTGGCTTTTGCAGGTCCACCACTGGTATTGGCGCGCCAGCTCGGAGGCGCCGAGCTCGTGGAGCAGCTCGACCAACCGTCCCATAAAGAGCTTCTTGTGGACGTACTCGGGGCAGTTGTGGTCGGGCGGTGGCTCGCCGTCGAAGTCCCACCGTGCAAAAAACCGGTCGTCGGCCTCGAACTTCCAGATCCGCCCGTCGATCCACTCGTTGATCTCGCCGAAGCTGTGGAGTTCAGCGTCGAAGAAGGTGGCGTAGGTGTCGCACACGGCCTCGCCGTCGCCCAGCTTGGTGGCCGCGGC
The DNA here is from genome assembly GCA_029861655.1 of Acidobacteriota bacterium. GTDB lineage: Bacteria > Acidobacteriota > Thermoanaerobaculia > Multivoradales > JAHEKO01 > JAOTZA01. The sequence continues at coordinate 2,664 of JAOTZA010000278.1, forward strand.
CCGCCGGATGAGTTTTTGCCAGAGCACCCCGGTGCGCACCGCCTCGGGCAGCACCTGGGCGCTGAACGCACACTGATAGCCGATGAAGTACAGGAAGTTTCTAAACAGCCGAGCGAACCCCGAAGCCGGGCTGAGGATCTTGATCGCATAGTGCCCACCGACCTCCAGACCTTCGATGTCTCCTTCGTCGGACTCGATCTCGAGAATTCGGATGCGGTACACCTGACCGGCGAAGCCGCCGCCGACAAAGCGCTCCACCTCGGCCGCTACTCTTCCGGTGTGCGCAGGCACCACGCCGGTGACCTCGTACTCGAGCCGGTCACCCGGGTCGTAGGCGGCCCTCCGAAACGAGCGCACCAGGCGACAGTCGGAAAAAGCCTCTTCCAGATCGCGACGGGTTCGGAGGTGGTCTGTCTCGGCTTCGGCGAGCGTCTCGGCGGTCTGCATTGTGCTGGATTCTGTGGATCCGGGGTCTTCCGATCAACCGGTCACGGCGGACGATCAGCCCCGGATGGCCGACCTCACGGACCGGAATGATACGCGACGACGTTTGGAGTGAAAGCCCTCGGCTACTTGGCTTGGCCTATGCGCGTGCCAGGTACCTACCTGACACAGACCGTCTTGATATTGACGAACTCGTAGGTGCCAAAACTTCCCAGCTCGCGCCCGAAGCCGGATTCCTTGATACCGCCAAAGGGCAGGCGCGGGTCGCTGCGCACGAACGCGTTCACAAAACAGCTCCCGGCCTCGAGCTCGCGAGCGGCGATGCGTACGCCTTTCTCGAGATCCGCGGTGAAGACTGCCGCTCCCAGCCCAAAACAGGAGTCGTTTGCGATGCGGATGGCGTCCTTGTCACTCTTGGCCGGCAGGATGGCCGCGACGGGTCCAAAAAGCTCGTCGTCGTAGGCGGCCATCCCGGGGCGGACGTCGGTGAGCACCGTCGGCGGGTAGTAGGCGCCATCGCCATCGCCATCACCCTCCGGTTTCTCACCGCCCAGAAGACAACGCGCCCCGGCGGCGACGCTCGCTACGACCTGTTGATGCAGCTCGTCACGGAGATCGCTGCGGGCCATCGGCCCGATGTCGGTGGATGCGTCGAGCGGATCGCCGACCCGTTTGGAGACCATCGCCTCGACCACCCGCCGCTCGAACTCCTCCAGATTCTCCGGTGTCACGATAAAGCGTTTCGCCGCGATGCAGCTCTGACCGCAGTTGATGAGACGGCTGGTAACGCACTGGTTGACGGCGAGCTCGAGATCGGCGTCGGCGAGAATTACATACGGGTCGCTGCCGCCGAGCTCGAGGACGGTCTTCTTCAAGCACTCGCCGGCCTTCGCCGCAACCGCCCGACCTGCTGGTGTGCTGCCGGTCAGGGTCACGGCGCGTACGCGCTTGTCCTCGATCAGACCCGCCACCCGGCGGCTGCCGATCAGGAGCGTCTGAAAGACACCCTCGGGGTAACCGGCCTCACGCATCACCTCCTCGATCGCGAGAGCGCAACCGGGAACGTTCGAGGCGTGTTTCAGGAGGCCTACGTTGCCGGCGGTCAAGTGCGGTGCGATAAACCGGAAAACCTGCCAGAAGGGGAAGTTCCAGGGCATGACCGCGAGCACCGGTCCCAGCGGCTCGAAGGTGACAAAGCTCGTTTTGGCGTCGGTTTCAATCGTCTGTGGGGCGAGGAATTCGGCGGCCTGCTCGGCATAGAAGCGGCACACCCGCGCGCATTTCTCGACCTCGGCGCGGCCCTCGCGAACGGGCTTGCCCATCTCGACCGCCAT
>JAOTZA010000279.1 GCA_029861655.1 Acidobacteriota bacterium
CGCGTAGAATCGTCGTTCGGATCAAGCTGGCCCTGGTCGGTCTCGATGGCGCCGTCGATCTGTATCCGTCCGAGCTGAGTGGCGGGATGCGAAAACGCGCCGCCTTTGCTCGCGCCATGGCCTTGGATCCGGACATCCTCTTCTCTGACGAGCCGTCGGCCGGTTTGGACCCGGTGACCGCTGCGGGGCTCGATCGGTTGTTGCTCGAGCTCAAAGACGTTTTCGGGATGACGATGGTGATCGTGACCCACGAGCTCCAAAGCGCATTTGCGGTGGCGGACCGTATCGCGATGATCCACCAGGGTCGGGTTCTGATCACGGGGTCGCCGCAAGAGGTGGCACAATGCAAGGACCCGATCGTCAGAAGGTTTCTGGACCGCCGGCCCGAGGAGCTGGAAGAGGACGGGGATCGATTGCGAGAGTGGGTCATGGAGGCGGAGGAAGAAGTTGAGTAACCAGAGCGGTACGCGGAGCGAGATCCGGGCCGGGCTGTTTCTTGTGTTGGCGCTTCTGATTCTCGGTGTCGGGACGCTCTGGATCGTGGGGCTCAAACCGCTCGGTGGCGGGCAGGCGAGCTATGAAGTTCTCATGAAGGGTTCGAGCGGGATCCGGCGTGGGGATCGGGTGCGGGTATCCGGGATCGAGGTGGGGCGGGTCAAGAAGATCGAGCTCAGTGCCGGTGAGGAGTGGCCGGTCGTTTTTCACGTGGCTCTCGAACGGGGGCTCGAGATCACCTCGGGGTCCTTCGCTCGGATCACGACCGATGGGCTGCTGGGCGCGCCGTATCTCGAGATCGTCGCCGGCCTCGCCGGAGGAAAGGCGCTGCCTCACGGCAGCCGGATTCTCGGTAGAGAGGGTGGCACGGTGACCCACACGCTCGAGGGGCTCGGGCAGGCAACCGATCGGCTGCCCGCGCTGCTCGACCAGGTGTCGGAGTTGGTGGGCAAGATCAATAGCGAGGTGGACCCCCTGATGGGTGGTTTTCAGGCGCTTCTCTCGGAGGAAAACGTCGATTCGATCTCAGGGAGCCTGGCGGCCCTGCGCCCGGCGATCGAAGACGTCGGGCCCCGGCTGGGTCTCCTGGTCTCGCGTCTCGAATCCCTTGCCGCCGAGCTCGAGGAGGCGGTCGAGGGTGTGCCCGACGTGACCGGTGATCTCAGCGGCCTGGTTGAGGACCTTCGAGAGGCCCTCGGGCCGGACGGCCAGCGTCTCGTTCGTGTGTTCGGATCGGCGGAAAGCGCGTTTGGCTCGGCGGACGGAGCACTTTCGGTCGTCGAGGGCAACAGCGCTGAGCTCGATGCCATGCTGCGGGATCTGAGAGACGCAGCCGCCAACCTCAAATCGATCACCCAGACGCTCAAGGAGCGACCGGGCCTCTTGCTGCGGTATCCACGCCCTCCGGAGCGCGAGCCCGGTGACGGGGTGGAGAAGTGAGGAAATACGGTGACAGGCACCTCAATTCGATCGACTCTTCGAGGCTTGGAGGTCGAATTGAGGTGCCTGTCACCGTATTTCTCCTGGTTGCTCTCGGGGCCTTTGGCTGTGCCGGTAGCTTGCCGACGACCCACTACTACACCCTGGTTCCGCCCGCCGAAGTCGACGCGATGTCCTTTGGATCGTCGGACACCGATCCTGACGGCGATGATGTCGGCCTGGTGGTGGGAGTCGAGTCGTTTGCCGTCGATCCTCCCTACGACCAGGATCGGTTGGTTTTTCGGCGGGGCGCGGACTCCGCGGAAGTCGGTTTCTACGCCTATCACCGGTGGGCGTCGCCCCTCGGCAGAATGATCGCTCTGGCGGTCGCCGAAAGGCTGCGCGGTGCCCCGGGCGTCCGCTCGATCGAGCCTGCCGGCTCTGTCGGCGACTACTCGGCACGGCTCGGTGGTCGGGTGCTCTATGTCGAGGAAGTGGATCTCTCGAACGGCGAGCAAGTGCGAGTCGGAATCGCCTTCGAGCTGCGTGATCCGGACGGCGAAATCTTGTGGACCGAAACCGCGGCCGCCGTCGCTAGCGGCAACGCCGAAGACGGCGGCGCCGTCGCTCAGCTCATCCGCTCAACCGTCGAAGAGGTACTTCTACAGGCTCGCACCAGCCTGGCCACCGCGCTCTCCGAGTGACTGTGCTGGGGGAGGAGATCTCGGCCCGGTCCGGCGTCTCCGCAGGGCACGCCGCCGCAACCCATAGGGCGACATGGGGTTACGGCGCACCCGGAGCGTTGCTCGTCGTCGACGATGTCCCCGCATCGCCTTCTCCTCGCGTCTTCCGGCTGCACCGCAAGCCCATGTCGCGCGGCCCATCAGGTCCGGGAGCAGCCTGCTTTAGGCACGCGCCTCGGTTTCCCTCGGGCCGGATCGGTCTAGGACTCCGAGCGGATGCGCCGTGCGCTCGGTCAAACGTCCCTGGTGGAGCCTCCGGACTGGACCGGGACAACTCTTGCCCCGAACCCACCCACGGTGGACGTTCGCGAGGCGCAGCTGGCGGAGCCGGGGTGGTGGGTGGGAAAGGAATTTCGTCCACGGTCGCTTTTTTCGGCCGGCGATGATCGCAGCCCGGCGAATGCGCCGGCAGGAACGCTGTGAGCCAGCGAGTGCTCGAGAGCCCTTGCAGTCCTAGCTGGTCCGCGCTGGCGAACAACGAGGCGCGAGCGAACTCGTCCAATGCTGAGCAGCTTGCGCCGTGTCCAGCCGAACATTCGATCGGGTTGCCGTGAGTCGGCCGGGGATGCGACGGCTCGTTGAAGCGGCCGCCACAAGTGGCCGCTACCGCGCCCTCCAGACCGCCGGCCGCTTGTTGAGGAACGCCTCGACGCCCTCCGCCTTGTCTTCCGTCGAGAACGCGAGGCAGAACAGGTCGCGCTCGTACCCGATGCCTTCCTCGATCGGCAGTCGGTCCGCGGCGCGCACCGCCTCCTTGGCGATCTTGAGTGTCAAGGGGCTCTTCGACGCGATCTTTGCAGCCAGTTCGAGAGTCTTCTCACGCAAATCCTCGGGCGAGAAGACCTGATCTACCAAACCGATGTCCTTGGCCTCGGCGGCGCCGATCATGTCGCCCGTGAGCACGAGCCGCATGGCGTTGCCCAACCCGACCAGCCGCGGCATCCGCTGTGTGCCGCCGCCGCCCGGGATCAGCCCCAGGTTGATCTCGGGCTGACCGAAACGCGCTTTCTCCGAGGCGACCCGGATGTCGCACGACATCGCCAGTTCGCAACCACCGCCGAGACAGAAACCGTTGATCATCGCGATCACCGGTTTTGGGTAGCCCGACATGATGTCGAAGATCCGCGGGCTACGCATGGCGTGGCGCTGGTCGAACGGCGAGCGACCCTCGAACTCGCCGATGTCGGCGCCGGCGACAAACGACTTCTCACCGGCACCGGTGATCACCACCACGCCGATGTCATCGTCCTTCTCGATGTCGTTCAGGTGGACCAGCGCCTCATCGCGAACCTGCTGGTTCAAGGCGTTCAACTTGTCGGGTCTGTTGATCGTCAGGATGGCGACACGGCCCTCTTGTTCTCGCAGCATGGCTTCAGGCATCGGTTGATCTCCTTAACTCGTTGTTTCCGCCGGCTCGACTACTCTGCCATCTCCACCAGGGCGGCCAGCCCCATACCGCCCGAGACGCAAAGCGTGGCGATGCCCCGGCGCGCTTGGCGCGCGGCGATCCCATCGCTTGCTTGGCGCGCGGCGAGGCCGTGGATCAGGGTCGTCAAGATTCGCGCTCCGGTGCATCCGATCGGGTGACCGAGGGCGATGGCGCCGCCATCGGGGTTGACCCGCTCGCGCTCGAAGGGCAGTTCCTTGAGACACGCGAGGACCTGGCTGGCAAAGGCCTCGTTGAGCTCTATTTGGTCGATCAAGGCGCTGTCGATCTGGTTTCGCTTCAGCAGTTTCTTGACCGCCGGCACCGGTCCGATTCCCATGACCTCGGGGTCCACTCCCACGACAGTCCAATCGATCAGCCGGGCGTCGGGGCGCAGACCCAGCTCCCGGGCTCGATCTTCGCTCGCCACCAAGACGGCAGCAGCACCATCGGTGATCCCGGAGGCGTTTCCGGCGGTCACCGTCCCGCCATCGCGAAAGACCGTCTTCAACCGCGAGAGCGATTCCGCCGTCACGCCGTCTCGCGGGTGTTCGTCTCGGGATACCGTCACAGTGTTTTTCTTGCGATCGGTGATGTCGACGGGCGATATCTCGCGATCGAAGCGCCCGTTCTCTCGCGCCGCCTCACATCGGTTCTGGCTCTCGGCCGCGTACCGGTCCGCTTCGGCGCGGGTGATGCCGGAACGCTCGGCGAGAACCTCGGCCGTTTCGCCCATGACAAGACCCGAGAGTGGGTCGTTGAACCCGTCTCGGTACATGCCATCGGTCAGCTCGGCGTGTCCCAGGCGATAGCCCCAACGAGCGCGCGGCAGCAGGTAGGGT
>JAOTZA010000280.1 GCA_029861655.1 Acidobacteriota bacterium
AGAAGAACGGTCGAGACAGAGCTCGACCGCTACAAGGGGTTGGCGACCGCTCTGCTCCTCCGGATGTAGCGGTCGACCTCCGTGTCGACCGGGGCGGTTGCGTGTACCGAAGACGGTCGAGACCATCAACCAAAGACGGTCGAGACCATCGCCGATAGCTCGACCGCTACAAGAGGTTGGTGGCTGCCCTGCTCACCGGAAGCCGCGTGCGCCGGGACGGCAGTTCCCCAAGGTGGCGAGACAGGGAACGCAACGACCGAAGGTTGTGGATCGGCAGGAAATCGTCGATGTAGCCGAGCGCTGCCGCCATCCCGGCGACACGCGGCTCGTATCCTTTCTGCCCGACATAGGGGTTGAGCCAGATCAGTCGATAGCAGCGGTGATAGAGGGACCTCATCTCGCGCTCGAGCACGCTTACGTCACCGCGCTCCCAGCCATCACTTACGATCACGACGACCGCGCCGCGGCGCAATACCCGGCGACCCCACTGGCGGTTGAAGAGGGCCAGCGATTCACCGATACGCGTGCCACCCGACCAGTCGACGATTTCGTTTGCGGCGTCTTCGAGCGCCCGATCGACATTTCGTTGCCTCAACTGCGCGGTGACGCGAGTGAGCCGGGTTCCAAATACAAAGCTCTCGACCTCATCGAGTTTCTGTGCCGCGCTGAAGAAGAACTGGAGCACGAGGCGCGAGTACTTCTCCATCGAGCCGCTGATGTCGGCCAGCAGCACCAGCGGACGCTGTTTGATCTTTCGGTCACGGAAACGCAGGCCCGGTGGGATGCCGCCGAACTTGGCAGCATCCCGCAGCATGCGTCGTAGATGCACGTGTGCGCCGCGTCGCGCCGGGATGAGTCGTCGGGTGCGGCGCCGGCTCACCTGCCAGGTGGTGTCGCGGATGAGCCTCTGTACCTCGTCGAGCTCCTCCGGTGTCAATCGCGAGAAGTCGCGGCGGCGCAGAATCTCCTCGGCGCTGTAGGTGCCGTGGCGATCGGCCACCTGGACCTCGGTGTCGCTCGCCGCCGCCCGGGCGGAGAGGTATGTGACACTCAGCTTCCTGTCTTTTCTGAGGTCGTGACGTGGTGCCAGCGGCAGCTGTTGGGCGGTGGGCTTGTCCTCGATCCCGAGCCAGAAGCGGTTGAACACCGATTCGAAGACCGGCAGATCCTCACGGCGACAAACCAAGAACGAACGCGCTGCATAAAACACCTGCTCGCGGTCGCCGACCTCGACGAGGTCGAGCGCGCGAGCGAAGCTCAGGGTTTGCTCGAGCGAAGTCTCGAGCCCGGCTTGGCGCAATGCTCGGCCGAAGAGAAGGACGCTGTCGAGAAACAAAGGCATTGGGCCGGGGGCAAAAGCTCGGCTTGTCAGGCCTCCCGCAGAAGACCTGCGGCTCGGTCGCGGAGCTTGTCGACGTCGTCCTGGTTCTTGAGCAAAAACCCAAGGGTCGTCTTGACGGTTTCGAGATCGAGGTTCTCGGTACCCAAGTGGGTCAAAGCCTCGGCCCAGTCGAGGGTCTCGGAGACACCGGGCAGCTTGTAGAGGTCCTGGCGCCGAACATCCTGGACAAAGGCCACGACCCGCCGGGTGAGCCGGTCGGAGAGGCCGGGAACCTTGTGTCGGACGATCTCGGTCTCTTTCTCGAGCGACGGGTAGTCGATCCAGTGGTAGACACAGCGACGCTTTAAAGCATCGTGGATCTCGCGTGTGCGGTTCGAGGTGATGATGGTCACCGGCTTGTGCTCTGCCTCGAGCGTGCCGATCTCGGGGATCGTCACTTGAAAGTCGGACAGAAGCTCCAGCAAGAAACTCTCGAATTCCTCGTCCGCTCGGTCCAACTCGTCGATCAACAGGACCGGCGCTTTTTCGTGGCTCTGGTCGATTGCCTTGAGGAGCGGCCGCTTGAGCAGAAAATCCTCACCGAAGATGTCGTCGGTAACGTGCTCCAGCCCACCGCTCGCGTCGCGCCGGGCCTGGATCTCCAACAGTTGCCGCGGGTAGTTCCACTCATAGACCGCCTGGTTGATGTCTAGACCCTCGTAGCACTGGAGGCGAATCAGTGGCGTGTCGAAGGCGGTGCTCAGAACCTTGGCGACCTCGGTCTTGCCGACCCCGGGCTCGCCTTCCAGAAAAAGAGCACGCTCCATCTCGAGAGCCAGAAAGAGACTCGTAGCGAGCCCCTTGTCGGTGATGTACGAGAGGTGCGAAAGCTCTTCTATCGTGTCGTCGATTGAATCGAACACCGGCAAAGGCTAACAGGAATCCGTTGGGGTGTGACGGATTGCACACCGGTTCGAGATTGCGCGCCACAGTGGAGTAGTCAACGGTCGCCGGGGCACGACTCAGCTAGCATTTTTTGGTCATGAGCGGTGGGCAAAGCGATGTAGTGGTCGCGCAAACGGTGGTTGGTCTAGGGATCTTGACCGAGGATCAAGCACGAGCCGCGCTGAGTGAGAGCTTCAGGGACAACATCGAGCGGCCGCTCTCCGAGTACCTGCTGGCCAAGCAGCTCCTGACCCCCGAACAGTTCTGGCAACTCGAGAAGACACTCGACGAGGCTCTCGAGAAGAGCTCTCGGAGCAAGCCTCGAATCGAAGTGGAGACCGCGCCGCCGTCGGCGGTGGCTCCTCAACAACCGGCGGTGGCTCCTGAACAACCGGCGGTGGCTCCTCAACAACCGGCGGTGGCTCCTGAACAACCCGCGGTAGCTCCTCAACAACCGGCGGTGGCTCCTGAACAACCGGCGGTGGCTCCTCAACAACCCGCGGTGGCTCCTGAACAACCCGCTGCAGAACCGTCCGCGGCGCAACACGTCTCCGGTTCGACCGTGTGGTACCAACCGGGGATCGCGCTCGAGGAACTTCTGCGGCAGGCTGCGCTGGCGCGGGCCAACGATTTTCATCTCCATAGTGGTGCCCGGCTCAAGGTGCGCCTCGACGGGCGGCTCGAGGACATCTCGGAGGAACCGATAGACGCGAGCGAGGCGGGGCGGCTGCTCAACGGGCTGCTCGACGAAGCGACACGGGCGGCTCTGGGTGAGAGTTCCCAGGTGGATTTCGTCTATTCGGCTCCCGGTGTGGGCCGCTTCCGGGCCAACGTCTATCGCCAGCAGCGTGGTCTAGACGCCGTCTTCCGGCCTATTTCGGAGCGACCCCCGACCCTGGCAGGCCTGGGATTGCCCGAGACGCTGGAGCAGTTCACCAAATACCACCAGGGGCTGGTTCTGCTCACCGGTCCCGCCGGCTGTGGCAAATCGTCGACCATGGCGGCGCTTGTTGATCTGATCAACGAAACCAGGAGACAACACATCATTACGGTCGAAGACCCGATCGAGCACCTGCACGAGTCGAAGCGGTGCACGGTCAACCAGCGTCAGGTGGGACGTCACACCGAAAACTTCGCCCGGGCGTTGCGTGCCGCCCTGCGTGAGGATCCGGATGTCATTGTGGTTGGCGAGCTCAGAGACCTCGAAACCGTGTCGCTCGCCCTGACCGCGGCGGAGACCGGTCACCTGGTACTGGGTACCCTCCACACCAACAACGCGGTTCGGACCATCAACCGGATTCTCGGGGTCTTTCCCTCCGAGCAACAGCCGCAGATCCGCATGATGGTCTCGGAATCCCTGATCGCGGTCATCTCACAGCGCTTACTGGCTCGAGCCGACCGAGCGGGACGTGTGGCGGCGGTCGAGGTCCTCATCAACAACAATGCGATCGGCAATCTGATACGCGACGAGAAGACGTTTCAGATTCCGTCGTTGATGCAAACCGCTACCACCCAGGGCATGGTGCTGCTCGACAACGCACTCGCCCACCTTGTGGAGGCGGGCATGGTGAACAAGGAAGAAGCGCGCGGTCACGCCGAAGAGCCAAGCAGGTTTGACTGATCGGAGGAGTCTTGGCCGAGATCGATAAGCTATTTCACCATCTGAAGAAGAACGAGGGTTCGGATCTTCACCTGGTGGCGGGTTTGCCGCCACGGATTCGACGCTTTGGCTCGTTGCAGGATATCGACAGTGTCGCGCCTCTGACGGCCGAGGCGGTCGGGGCCATGATGCGGGAGATCGTCAGCGACGGGCAGTGGAAGGATTATTCTCGTTCCGGCGACCTAGATTTCGCGTACGGACTCAAGGGAGTGGCACGATTCCGCGCCAATTTCCTCAGGCAGCATCGCGGGCCGGCGGCGGTTTTTCGCCTGATCCCGGAGAGGGTCAAGTCGATAGAGGAGCTCGATCTGCCGCCGGCACTCAGCAATCTGGCCGACCTCGATCGCGGGCTGGTGCTGGTCACTGGGCCGACGGGCTCGGGCAAGTCCACCACGCTGGCGGCGATCATCGACCGCCTCAACAGCAAGTACGCCAAGCACATCATCACGATCGAGAACCCGGTGGAGTTTGTCCATCC
>JAOTZA010000037.1 GCA_029861655.1 Acidobacteriota bacterium
GGGCGACATGGAGTTTGCTGGCCACTTCTGGAAGCTTCTCTCGCTGCCGGGCTTTTCGGCAATCCTGTCTTTCGGACCGGAGACCATCGAAGACGAGGACCGCAAGCGACTCGCCGAGCGACTGCAAAAGGCGGTGGCCGGCCTTTTTGTTCCTTCACACTCTATCGAGCGCCTGACTTGAAACGGGGTAACGCACTCTTCATCGTCGTCCTCGCCTACCTGGTCACGCTTGCGGTTTCACACGCCGTCCGCTGGCGGCCGTCGCCGCCGGTACCGCAACCGGGGGTGTCTTTCCTGAATCTCTCACCGCCGGCGTCGGGAGAGACTCCGGTTCGTGTTGGCTACCGAAGCTGGGGAGAGCGCTCGACAGAGACTCCGGTCGTCGCCCTCCACGGCAGTCCCGGCTCGAGCCGCGATTTCGACACCCTCGGGCCCCATCTGGGCGTTGACCGCCTGGTTCTGGCTCCCGATCTACCGGGTTTCGGGTCCTCCGAGAAGACGGTGCCCGACTATTCGATCGCGGCGCACGCCGAGGCCACCGCCGCCATGCTGGACCGACTGGGGATCGAGGAGGTCCATGTCTTGGGATTCAGCATGGGGGGCGGCGTCGCTCTCGAGCTGGCCGCGCGGTATCCGGAGCGAGTACGGTCGCTCACCCTCCTGTCGTCGATCGGGGTTCAGGAGCTCGAGCTCCTGGGCAACTACTTTCTCAACCACGGCGTCCATGGACTGCAGCTCGCCGGCCTGTGGGCACTTCACGAGGCGGTCCCGCACTTTGGCGCGCTCGATGGTTTCCCACTCGACGTTCCATACGCCCGCAACTTCTATGACACCGACCAACGACCGCTGCGGGGCATTCTGGAACGGCTCGAGATGCCGGTCTCGATCATCCACGGAGAGCACGACTTTCTGGTCCCACCGGCTGCCGCGCGCGAACATCATCGTCTTGTTCCGCAGAGCGAATTGTTGATGCTGGACGACGGACACTTTATGGTCTTCCGCGCCGACCGGGACCTGGCGGCACCGATCTCGGGCTTTCTCGAGCGCGTGACGACCGGCCGGGCGACCCGCCGGGCGACCGCCGCGCCGGATCGGCTCGCCGCGGCGCAGTTTCCTTTTGATGCGACATCGGTCCCGGCGGCTGCAGGGGTCACCCTCGCCGTCCTCCTCGGGCTGATTGCGGTCGCCACCCTTGTGAGCGAAGATGCTACATGCATCGCGACCGGCCTCTTGGTCGCCCAGGGCCGTCTCGGGTTCCTCGCCGGCAGCGCCGCTTGCGCGTTCGGAATTCTCGTTGGCGACCTGATGATCTACGCCGCCGGTCGGTTTCTGGGACGGCCGGCGCTCGAGCGTCGACCGCTCAAATGGCTCGTCACCCCTCGCGCTCTCGCCCGCGGCTCGGCCTGGTTCGCACGCCGCGGACCCGCGGTGATCGTTTCGAGCCGCTTTCTGCCGGGGACCCGGGTCGCGACCTATTTCTCCGCGGGTCTTCTCAAAACAAGCTTCTGGAAGTTTCTCGTCTACTTTTTGATTGCGGTCACCGCGTGGACACCGCTCCTCGTAGGTCTTTCGGGATGGCTCGGGAATCGGCTGGCGGAGACCTTCGGCGCCTTCGAGCGCTGGGCGCTTCCCGGTGCGATCGGTCTGGCAGTGGCGGCGTCTCTGTTCTTGAAGCTGATCCGGCGGCTTTCGAGTTGGAGCGGGAGGCGCAAGCTACTCGGCGCCATCCGGCGCAAGCTCGAGTGGGAGTTCTGGCCCTGGTGGTTGATCTACCTACCTCTCTTCCCCTGGATCCTCTGGCAGGGTCTGCGCCATCGGAGCTTGACCCTCTTTACCGCGGCAAACCCCGGGATCAACTCCGGTGGGTTCGTCGGTGAGTCCAAAGCTGCGATTCTTGGCGCAATCGATCGCCGCTGGGTCGCGCGTTTCCAGAAGATTCGCGCGACAGACTCTCCAGCCACCCGGCTCGAGACCACTCACGAGTTTCTGGAGCGCGAGGCACTCGAGTTGCCGGTGGTCATCAAACCCGATGTCGGGGAGCGCGGCTCCGGTTTCTCCATCGCCCGGACCGAGGGAGAACTTGCGGCGGCCGTGACCGAAGCGGCGCACGATCTCCTGATCCAGGAGCTCATTGGAGGCGTGGAGCTGGGAGTCTTCTATGTGCGAAGGCCGGGCGACGAGACGGGGCGGATCTTTTCGATCACGGAGAAGAAACTCCTGAAACTGACCGGGGACGGTCGCTCGACCCTCGAGGAGCTCATCCTGCGAGACGACCGCGCCATGCGGCTGGCGCCGATCCATCTCGACAAGATGGCCGGTGAGCTGGAGCGAGTACCGGCGGCGGGGGAAGAGATCCCGCTGGTCGACATGGGTGTGCACAGCCGCGGAGCGCTGTTTCTGGACGGCTCACGCTTCCACACTCCCGAAATGGAGGCGGCGATCGACGAGATCAGCCGTTCGTTCGAAGGTTTCTTTTTTGGCCGCTACGATCTGCGTGCTCCCTCACATGACGCGTTTTGCCGGGGAGAGAATCTCAAGATCCTCGAGCTCAACGGCGTGACCTCGGAGGCCACCCACATCTACGACCCGAGCTATTCCTACCTCGCGGCCGTTCGAGTGCTCCGGGGGCAGTGGGAGCTGGCCTTCGAGATCGGGGCCGGGAATCGTCGGTATGGGGCACGCCCGGTCGGAATCCGTGTTCTCAGCCGTCTGATCATCCGATTCCTCCTGAACCGCAGGTAAAAGCCCAAACATCTCCGAATTTTCGGCGCCTCTTCGGGGTCGCATCCAAAACGCTTCACTTTCGGCCCATCCAACGGGTGCACCGAATCCCGTCGAGCCAGACCTCTTAATTCCCTTGTCTTAAGAGACTCTCTCTCCTTCCTCCGAGGGTGAGGACAGCAGCAGTACATCGACATATAGATCGTTGTGCATGGTACGGAGGTTGCGCTATGTCCGGTCAAGCGCGGAGTCCTCCGCCATTTCTGATCGGAGACAGACATGTCCAAGCGACACACCAACCCTCAAACTCTTTTCCTCAAGGCCGGGCTGTGTTTTCTAGCGGTCTTTGGGGTCGGGCTGAGCGGAGCGCCCCTACCCTCGACCACGCCCCATTCCACCGCCAGCTACATCGTCCAGGCCAAGACCGTACAGGAGGCTCTTGCCGAGGTCCACCGCGTCGGTGGCACGGTCTCCCATGAACTAGGGATCATCAACGCAGTTGCCGCCGCACTGAGCGCCAACCAACTCGAACAGCTCGAAAGTAGCCGCAACATCTCGCAGGTAATCGCTGACCGCAGCGTGACAGTGGCCGGCACCCCGCAGCCCGACACGATCTACCCAACGCTCGTCGGCGCCGCCGCCCTCCACAACGAGGGCATCACCGGCAGCGGCATCACCGTTGCGGTTCTCGACACGGGAACCTGGGACGGTTACTGGATCTCGAGGAACACACGAAGCAGGTGGCGAATCCTCGAAGAGTACGACGCCACAACCAACACTCTCGGCTACGAGGTGAGTGATTCCTATGGACATGGCACTCACGTGACTTCGATAATCGCCAGCTCCGGCAAGACCAAGAAAGGCAAGCTCTACAACGGTATCGCTCCGGACGTCGACCTGGTGACCGTCCGCGCCTTCGACTCCAACGGTTCCGGCTCCTACAGCGACGTCATCCGGGGTCTAGGCTGGATCGTCGATAACAAGGACCGCTACGGCATTCGGGTTGTGAACCTCTCGTTCAGCGCCCAACCACAATCGCATTACTGGGACGACCCAATCAACCAGGCGGTGATGGCAGCGTGGCACGCCGGTCTAGTAGTCGTCGCTTCGGCCGGCAACACGGGCCCCGATCCGATGACGATCGGCGTACCGGGGAACGTTCCCTATGTCATCACGGTTGGAGCGATGTCGGACGCGGCGTCGACAAACCAGGAAAGTGACGACTTTCTGGCTTCTTTCTCCTCGGCCGGCCCGACCGTCGAGGGTTTTGTCAAACCGGATCTCGTGGCCCCCGGAGGCCACATGCACGGGGTCATGCGCAACACCCATCCTCTGGGCCTGGCGCACCCCGAGTTCTACTTGACCAGCAATACCTATGTCATGTCGGGAACCTCGCAGGCCGCGGCCGTCGTGAGCGGCGCCGCCGCGCTGCTGCTCCAGGCCGAGCCCGGCCTGACACCCGACGAAGTGAAGTGCCGGCTCATGGCCTCCGCCCGGCCCGCAGTCGACCGCGGCACACCGGCCTACAGTGTCTTTCAGCAGGGCGCCGGACGGGTGGATGCCTATGCTGCAGTCTATGAAACGACGGCTTCGGGCTGCGCCAATCGCGGCATCGATGTGCAGCAGGACCTCTACGGCGGTATTCACTATGGGGGCCGTGCCGACCGGCACTCTGACGGCAGCTACTACTTGAGAGGCCTAAACGGCGATGGCTACCTGTGGTCGGACGGCACCCTGCAGAGCGGCGGCTACCTGTGGAGCGACGGATATCTCTGGTCCGACGGCTTCCTCTGGAGCGACGGATATCTCTGGTCCGACGGCTATTTGTGGAGTGATGCCCAGACCTCCGGCTTTCTTTGGTCCGACGCCTTCACGTGGTCGGACGGTTTCCTGTGGAGCGATGGTTTCCTCTGGAGCGACAATTCCGCGGTCCCCGCTTCTGTCAACGTTTGGGTAGAGCAGGAGTAGAGCCCCCGATGAACAACGAATATGAGAGTCAGACGAACACTCGAATGAGAATACACCTCTCAAAAAGCCTAATGTGCACCTTCCTGGCAGTCTTCGCGTCGGCCGCGGCGTTTGCCGTTGGCGGCACCGTAGCGGACCGTTTCCAGAAGCTCTCGCTCGACGAGGGTCTCTCCCAGACAACCGTCTTGGCGATCCACGAGGACTCGCGGGGCGAGCTCTGGTTTGGTACCGAGGACGGGCTCAACCGGTTCGACGGCAAGAACCTGCTCGTCTACCGTCACGACCCGCTCGATCCGGCCTCTCTCCCGGCCAATTACGTCCGCGCCATCGCCGAGGATGGCCACGGCCACATCTGGCTCGGCACCGAGGGCGGCGGGCTTGCGAGTCTCGACCCCGCAACCGGCACCTTCGTCCGCTATCGCAAGAACGGATCGACCTCGCTGGGTCTGGCGAGCGATTACGTGGCCACGGTCGTGGTCGATCGCCAGGGCTTTGTCTGGGCGGGTCTGCGTGACAGCGGGCTTCACCGCCTCGATCCCACATCGGGCGAGCATGTCCTCTACCAGCACGACAAACGCGACCGCTCCAGCCTGCGACACAACCGGATCACCGCGCTGGCGGAGGGCCGCGACGGCTCGCTGTGGGTCGGTACCGCAAAAGGCGTCGATCTCTTCGACCCCTCGAGCAATCGGTTTCTGCACACGCCAAGCCGGCAGTCCGTCGAGGCGCTGCATCAAGATCGCAGAGGTTCGTTGTGGATCGGCACTCGCCAGCGAGGACTCGAGCGCTACGACCCACTGAGCGGCAAGCTCGACCGTTACCGCCACGATCCAGCAGATGCCAAGAGCCTCGCGAACGATCACGTCCGAGCGATCGCGGAAGATCGCCGGGGGCGTTTGTGGGTTGCGACTCTTTCCGGCATCGATCGCTACAAGCGCGGCAAGGACCAGTTTGCCCATTTCGGCGGCGGATTGTCGCGAGCGACTCGCCAGGACATCGGTGTTCTCTCGCTTCACGACGGTCGCGGAAGCGCCCTGTGGCTTGGCACACGTCACGCCGGGCTCGTTCGGTGGGACGGGCGCAGAGACTCTTTCCCAAAACTTGACAACGTGCGTGCAGAATCGCATATCGCGCGCACCGGCCGCATCGTCACATCCTTCGCTGAGGATGCCGATAGGCGAATCTTTCTGGGCACCTTGGCGACGGCCTCCTGCGCCTCGATCGCAAAGAGGACGAGATCACCCAATTCCGGCACACGGCGCGCGGAAAGGGGAGCTTGAGCGACGATCGAGTCATGGCCCTGCTCAACGACAGTCAGGGACGACTCTGGGTTGGTACCAAATCGGGGGGTCTCGACCGGCTGGACCCCGGCGCCCAGGCCTTCAGAAACTACCGACACAACGCGGCCGACCCGCAGAGCTTGGCAGCTAACGGCATCATGTCGCTCTACGAAGACGAGGCCGGCTCGATCTGGGTCGGCACCTTCGCCGCCGGTCTGAGCCGCTACGACGCCGAATCGGACGGCTTTGAGAGCTTTCACAACGACCCCGACGATCCCACCAGCCTGACGAGCGATCGCGTCACCGGAATGGCAAAAGCCGGTGATGGCCTCCTGTGGGTCTCAACCGATGGCGGCGGGCTGAATCTTCTGGACCCGACGCGTGGCACCTTCCGCAGCTTTCGCCACCACCCCGAGAATCACTCCGGTCTGCCGTCGGACACCCTGCTGGCCCTCCACCGCGACGCCGAGGGAACGCTTTGGGTGGGCACCCACGGAGCAGGGCTCGCCAAGATGGAGACCCTACCCGGCTCCACGACGGAACCGACCTTTCGCACTTTTGGAGAGCACGATGGGCTTCCCAATGCTGTGGTCTATGCCATCCGCTCCGATCGGGCCGGTGGCCTGTGGCTGAGCACCAACAAGGGGCTGGCGCGTTTCGACCCAGCAACCGAGTCCACAATGGCGTTCGACGAGAGCCACGGCCTCCACGGCAACGAGTTCAACTTTGGTGCCGCCTATGCCAGTTCCAGCGGTGAACTCTTCTTCGGTGGTGTCAACGGCTACGACGCTTTCTACCCCGAGGCGTTGATCCAGGACGGAGGAATCCGGGCCGAAGCAGCTCTCTATGCGGTCGAGAAACCGCTCCAGCGCAACCCGCAGTCGCGGATGAGGTCTGCGAACTCGAACCAGCCGAGGGCATCCATCCCCGCACTGGCCTCGCGCTCGATCGACTAGTCGGCGCTGTCCCCACACGTTGACGGAAGACTCGGTTAGAAGGGCGCCCCACCGCTGTAGAGACGGCACGAGGTGGCCTTGATCACCAGGTAAACGGGCTTTCCTTCTTTCAGCCCCAACCGTCCCGGGGTCGCCTCGGTAACCTCGACCACGAGCGGGGGAGCCTGCGGATCAAACCGCACCCAGACCAGGATCGCCGCTCCGATCGACCGCAGCTCGACCACCTGGCCGGCCAGCGCGTTGCGCGCCGAGAGACCCTGTGGAGGTTCGGTAGCGATCAGGATCTGGTTGGCCGCGGCGGTCACCAGAACCTCGTCGCCGGGAACTGCCTCTCCAGAGGAGGTCACCAGTTCCGCGCCCTCACCCAATCGCACCCGCGCGGTTCCATTTTGTCTTTCTTCCAGCCGGCCGGGGACCACGTTCACAAAGCTCTCGATCTCCGCGAAAGGAAAGACTTCCGGATCGGTCAGCACCCTGGAGGGCTCGCCTCCGCCCACAACCCTCCCCTCCCGCAGCACCACCACCTCGTCGCAGAGCGCCTGGACCTCGATCGGGTCGTGGGTCACCAGAACCATCGGGACCGTCAATTCCGAACGGACTCTGCGCAGCAGCATCAAGAGCCGGCGCCTGAGCGGCAGGTCTAGCGAAGCCAGGGGCTCGTCCAGCAAGAGAATCGACGGTTGCGAACACAGCGCCCGCCCCAAGGCCACCCGCTGCCGCTCGCCCCCGGAAAGCGTCCGTGGCTCCCGGTCGAGAAGCGGCGTCAACTCGAGAAGTCGAGCGACTTTCTCGAACGGTGCCTTCGATTCGTCGCCATCGACGCGCCGTCGCCGCGCCCCAGCCAGCAGGTTGTCTCGTACGTTCAAGTGCGGAAACAGCAACCCCTCCTGGGGTACATAGCCGACACCGCGTTGTTCCGTAGGCAAGGTGAATCGACGCTCGCTGTCGAGCCAGGCCTCGCCGTCAAAGAGGATTCGGCCCCGCGCTTCTCGGCGAACACCGGCCACCGCCTCGAGCAAACTGGACTTGCCGGCGCCCGACGGGCCAAAGACCCCGGTCACCGCCCGGTCGGTCGAGAACTCGACATCGAGGGCAAACCGATCGAGCGGCAGCGAGACCCGCACCTCGAGTTGTTTCATCAAGGCAGGCGCCGGATCAAACGTCGCCTTCGTACTCCTGATAGATGATGTGGCCGCAAGACTTGCAGTGACTGGCGTCCGGGTCGTGGCCGGTCAGCCCGCACCGCTCGCAAGTCGTACGCACCTTGCCGAGGCGAAAGAGCACCCGTCGCGCCAGGGTGGTGAGCTGCCAGGGAATCATCAGGACCCCGACCAGGATCATCACCATCGTCACGATCTTCCCCGCCAGAGTATGGGGCGTCATGTCACCAAACCCGACCGTCGTCAGTGTCACGACTGCGAAGTAGATCCCGTCAAACAGAGTGGGCCAGGTCTCCGGGTGCGCCTCGTGCTCGAGCTCATAGAGGGTGCCACCGGTCACAAACACCAGGCACACCACCGTAAACACGATCCGCAACACGATCAAGTGCTCCGGCGTCACCTCGCCAAAGAAGAATTTGCGACTCTGCACCAGGCGCAGCAGGCGAAAGAACCGCAGCAGCCGCAGCACTCGCACCAGCTGAAGCTGCGGGCCCAGGAAAAGCGGCAGGATCGCCGCGCCGTCGATCAGCGCCATCGGCGACACCAGATAGAGCAGCGAAAACCCCTTGGCCCACCACCGCACCAGG
The DNA here is from genome assembly GCA_029861655.1 of Acidobacteriota bacterium. Taxonomy (GTDB): domain Bacteria; phylum Acidobacteriota; class Thermoanaerobaculia; order Multivoradales; family JAHEKO01; genus JAOTZA01. Next base: position 8,673 of record JAOTZA010000037.1, read on the forward strand.
TACTCGACCAGGAAGATCACCGTGATCCCGGTCTCCAGAATCCCGATGAGCTTCATGGTGCCGGCGGGAAGATCCAAAGTGCTCAGGATGAACAGGGCGCAGATCGCCAGGATGAGCGCTCCGACAACGACCTCGATCGCCCGTCCGGCGGTCGAGGCGGGCTCGTTCAGATACCAATCGACGCGCTCCCGGAACGAGAGATCGGCCGGGTCGGCGACATCGTAGACGTCGTCGACGTCGCGAAAGAGCTTGAGCTCGGCTGTGGAAGGGCCGCCGCGCGCTCCGCCGGGACTCGAGGGCGCCACTACAACCCCCGCTCGGTGCCGGGTGTCCGGGCGTTCGATTCGCTCTTCATGGACGGAGTCTAGCCGACCGACTGTCTCCTCCAATTATCGCGTTGGGCTACACTTGCCCGCGACTCTGGAACGGCCGAGTAAGGAGGCGAGATGACCGAAGCGCCCACCAAGGGATCCCCGGAGGCCCCTGGGAAGCAACAAGCTCCACCACCCCAAGAGCCTCAGGGCTTCATCTACCGCGCCCTCGAGTGGGTCGAGCGGGTCGGCAACAAGCTTCCCGATCCGGCGATGCTTTTTGTCATCGCCCTGGGCATCGTCTGGCTGGCTTCCTGGCTGCTCTCGGACTACTCCTTCACCGTGCCGGCCCAGGACGGCGCTCGCGCTCTGGCGGTCGAGAACCAGATGACCGGCTCGGCGCTGGCCCAATTTCTGTCGCGGATGGTCACCACCTTTACCGGCTTTGCCCCTCTGGGTGTCGTGCTGGTGGCCATGCTTGGTGTCGGGGTCGCCGAGCACACGGGGTTTATCAACGCCGGACTCAAGGGCCTGATCGCGATGACCCCGAAGAAGCTGCTCTCACCAATGCTTCTGCTGGTAGCCATCGTCAGTCACACCGCGGCGGACGCCGGCTATGTGTTGGTCATTCCGCTGGGGGGCATCATCTTCTATGCCGCGGGCCGGCATCCGCTTGCCGGAATCGCCTGCGCCTTTGCCGGTGTCTCCGGCGGCTTCAGCGCCAACTTTATTCCGTCGGGCATCGATCCGCTGCTCCAAGGCTTCACCCAATCGGCGGCGCAGATTCTCGATCCGGCACGCGAGGTCAACCCGCTCTGCAACTGGATGTTCACCAGTCTGTCCAGCATCCTGGTGATAGCGGTCGGTTGGTTTATCACCGACAAGATCGTCGAGCCGCGCCTCAAAGGCACCAAGATCGACGGCGACGAGATCGAAAGCGCCAAGATGCACGATCTTTCCCCCCAGGAGCGCAAGGGCCTGTGGGCCGGTCTCGGCGCCATGGCCCTGGGCGTCGTGATTCTCTTTCTAGCTCTTCGGCCCGGTGATTCACCGTTGCGCGCCGCCGATGGCTCCATCACCTCCTTTAGCGCACCGATCATGCAGTCGATCGTGCCGCTCATCTTTCTTCTCTTCTTGATTCCCGGCACCGTCTACGGCTATGTAGCCAAAACCACCACCGACCATCGCCAGCTGATCCAGGGGATGAGCAAGACCATGTCCACGATGGGCTACTACCTGGTGATGATCTTCTTTTGCGCTCAATTCACCGCCGCTTTTGGCCGCTCGAATCTCGGCGCCCTGCTGGCGGTCAAGGGAGCCGACTTCCTGAAAGCCCTGGCGCTACCCGGCTCGATCACCATCGTCGGGATCATCCTCCTCACGACCCTGGTCAATTTGCTGGTCGGCTCGGCCTCCGGTAAGTGGGCGCTTCTGGCACCGATCTTTGTCCCTATCCTGATGCAGGTCGGGCTCTCGCCCGAGCTCACCCAGGCCGCTTACCGCGTCGGTGACTCGACCACCAACATCATCACCCCGCTGATGCCCTACTTCCCGCTGGTCGTGGCGTTTTGCCAGCGCTGGGTCAAGAGCACCGGCATCGGCACCGTCACTTCGATGATGCTGCCGTTCTCGATCACGATGCTCGTCACCTGGACGCTCTTTCTGGTCATCTACTGGGGGCTCAACATTCCGCTCGGGTTGCAAGCGAGCTACGTCTACCCCTGATCCGCCTGCGGTGTAGCGGCCGTGAATGTGGGCGGGGTCTTCTAGGGGACACGTTTGTAGCGGTCGAGCTCCGTCTCGACCGTTCTCGGTCCGTCATTGATTCGGTCGACACGGAGGTCGACCGCTACATCTACGGGCCGGCAACATCGGCTCGCCGCAGGTGTTGATCGATCATCACGGCCGCGATGTTCCCAGTGCCCATCGCCACCGCTACCTGTTGGGTCATCGGCCGTAGATCGCCGGCCACCCACACACCCGGCACGTTGGTGTCACCCCGCTGCGAGCGCGGTTGCGCGTGGGTTCCGGTCGACGCGATTTCCACGCCGAGTTGTTCGGCAAGGTCGGTGCGGCCCTTGGCTGGGCTCGATACAAAGAAAGCCTCTGCCTCGAGCAGGGTCCCATCCTTCAGCTTGACGGCCTGGAGCTTCTGGCGATCGCCTACAAGCTCGGAAATCTCTCCTTCGACGACCGCGATCTCCTTGGCCGAGAGCCGGGCCCGGCGTTCGTCCGAGAGCTCCCGATCACCGGTCAACAAGACGCGGATGTCGTCGCCATAACGGCTCAACCCAATAGCCATGCCAGCCGCGGCGTTCGCAGTACCGGCGCCGATCACAAGAGTACTCTTGCCGCGGATCTCCGGGGCCTCGCAGTCGGGACAGTAAAAGAGGTTGCCCTTGCCGGCGTACTTGAAACAGGGTCGATAGTCGCCGTCAACCGTCGGATGGTAGCGGGCGACACCCGTCGCCAGCAGCAGGGTGCGAGCGTGCCACTCTTGGCCTTTCTCACCGGCAAGGACGAAGTCGCCTTCTTCGCCCGAGACCGAGATCACGTTGGCACGGATAATTTCCACTCCCAGCGCCTCGGCCTGTGCTCGTAACCTGCCCTGAAGATCAATACCGCGCACCTCGGGTTGACCCGGCACATTCCAGAGGTTGGTGAGGGTGAAGAAAAGCGGCCCGCTGCGGCGGTCGATCACCAGAACCCGACGATCGTGCCACCCAAGATGGATCCCTGCCGTCAGTCCAGCCGGACCTCCACCAACGACGATGGTTTCGTAGCTACCCATGGCGAAGCGCATTCTAGCCAAGAAGGGTCCGAACTCGCGGCCCTATCTATAATCCGAAGGATGCACTGGCCATCGGATCGTTTGACGGCCGGCCGATGAGCGTGCCGCACTCATGACCGCTTTCGATCCAGACGCGGTGTCGCCGAGCGGGGACTCGAGGCGGCGACGGGGCTTGGCGATCGGAGTGCTGGGGTTTTTCGGAACGCTCCTCGCTCCGGCGATCGCACGTCTTCCGGAAGGAATCCTGTTCTGGGGCGGCGCGGCCCTTCTCGCCGCCGCGCTGGGTACCTTCTTCGCAGGCCGTGCGCGGGGGTCGTCTGCTGTGTCCGCAATCGGGGCTCTCCTCGTATGCCTGTCGCTGGTGCTGCTCGTGGCGCCCTATGCGGCGAGCATGCCGCAGGCCGCCCGCGCCACCCTGGCAGCTACGGTTCTGATGGCCGCCTGGTGGGTGTCGCTTGCGATTCCCATCGCCGCAACGTCGCTGGTGCCGCTGGTCTTGTTCCCGGCCCTCGGGGTGAGCACCAGCGGCGACACTGCGGCCGCCTACGCCAACAACAACATCTTTCTATTTCTCGGAGGCTTCATCCTGGCACTGGGGATTCAGCGTTGGGGCCTTCACCGCCGGATTGCTCTTCAGATCGTCCGTGTCATCGGCTCCAACCCTTCGCGCATGGTCCTCGGCTTCATGGTGGCGACCGCGTTTCTGTCGATGTGGATCTCGAACACGGCAGCGGCGCTCATGATGCTCCCCATCGCTCTCGCGGTGATCGTGTCGATGCGCGAAGTCGCCGGCGGCCGCCGGCTCGGCGGTTTTGCTCCGGCGCTGCTCCTGGGGGTCGCCTACTCGGCCTCGCTCGGCGGTCTTGCGACCCCCATCGGCACGCCTCCCAACATTTCGTTCCTGCGGATCCTGGAGATCCTATACCCCGGGGCGCCCTCCATCCCATTCGGCCGCTGGCTTCTCGCATTCCTGCCTCTGGTAGCTGTGTTCTTGCCACTCGCGTGGCTGCTCTTGACCCGCGTCGCCCACCAGCCGCTCAGGCAATCCATCGCCGCCGGGGCCGAAGTGATCCGCGACGAGCTGCGGCGGCTTGGACCGATGGGCCGCGCGGAGCGCCGGATGCTTTGGATCTTCACCGCCACCGCCATCCTGTGGACGACCCGCGGTGACCTGGACATCGGGCACCTCAGGATCCCGGGCTGGGCCGGATTGGTCGAGCGCTGGCTGGGTGAGCCGTTTGCCGCCTCCAATCTGCACGACGCCACCGTGGCGATCGCCATGGCGATTGTCACCTTCATCGTCGCCGGCGATCCCGACAAGAACGGGCGGCGCCAAGCGCTGATGAATTGGGAGACCGCGAAGCAGCTCCCGTGGGGCATTCTCCTGCTTTTTGGCGGAGGTTTCGCCCTGGCCGGCGCTTTCAAGACCTCGGGACTGTCGCGTTTTCTCGGCGACACCTTCGCTGGTCAGGTTTTGGGGCTGTCGCCTCTGGCGCTCGTCGTCTCCTCCTGCCTGCTCTTGACCTTTATGACCGAGGTCACCTCCAACACCGCTACGACCGAAGTGATGCTGCCGGTGTTGGCCGGCACTGCCGGTGGCCTGGGGGTCAACCCGTTGCTCTTGATGGTTCCGGCGACCCTGTCGGCGAGCTGTGCCTTCATGCTTCCCATCGCCACCCCGCCTAACGCCATTGTCTTCGGCGCCGGCGAACTCGAGATGCGCCAGATGGTACGGGCAGGAATCCTCCTCAACCTGTTAGGGGTCGTGCTGATCTCACTCTACTTCTACTTTGTCGGCTCATTTCTCTTGGGGATCCACCTCGGGTCGGTGCCGGCCTGGGCCGCCAGCTGAACGACGCCCCCGCCAACCGAATATGATCGAAGAACATACAAGCGGACGGCGCCTCTGCCGGCCACGCAAAACAAGAGGGCCTTCGATGCCGACGTTTATTGTTCTCCTCGACTACACCGACCAGGGTGTACGCAATCTAAAGGACTCTCCGCAACGCGCCGACGCATTCAACCAGTTCGCCGAAAAGGCGGGAGTGACGATCCACAGCCAGTACTGGACGATCGGCAACCATGACGGGGTCTTCATCATGGAGGCGCCTTCGGAGGAAGTTGCGGCCTCGGTGCTGCTGCACCTGGGAAGCGCCGGTAACGTGCGCACGACGACGCTGCGCGCCTACGACTGGGCCGAGGCTCAGGGGCTGATCGAAGGGGGTTAACCGGGCGCGTCGCAACCGAGTGCAACGAGGACAAGCGAAAGAGGATTGGGCAAACGCTCTGGATCGAGGATGTACAGGGAAAACTCCACCGTTGCTCACCCGACTGGATGTTGCACTACGGCTTCTCTGCTAACATACTGTCCGTAACTTCGGACGAGAAGGGCAGGCGACCAGGATCTTCCGGAGGTGTGTGTGAGCAAGATCGAGGACCGAGGCTACGCCGATTTCCGCGTCTTGGTGTCTACCGAATGGGTGGCCGAGAATCTCGATCGCCCCGGCATACGCATCGTAGAGTCGAACGAGGACGCCCTCGTCTACGCCTTGGGGCATATCCCCGGGGCGGTGGAAGTGGACTGGGCCCGCGACCTGAACGACCAGACCCGGCGCGATTATGTCGGACCCCAACGCTTTGCGACGATGGCCCGGCGAATCGGTATTACACCCGACACTACGGTCATATTCTACGGCGACAGCAACAACTGGTGGGCGGCCTACACCTACTGGGTATTTCAGCTCTTCGGCCACACCAATGCCAAGTTGATGGATGGCGGCCGTCTGAAATGGGAATTGGAAGGCCGCGAGCTGATCCGAGAGGTGCCCGAGATTGCCGCAACCCACTATCCGCAGCCGCAGCGCCTGGACGGGCCGATCCGCGTTTTTCGTGAAGAGGTCCTGGCCCACGCAGAGGCTGGGCGATCGCTAGTCGACGTGCGCCACCCGGAGGAGTTCAGCGGCGACCGACTTCACATGCCGGACTATCCGAACGAGGGAGCCTTGCGTGGCGGCCACATCCCGGGGGCAAAGAACGTGCCGTGGAATCGCGCCGTCAACGAGGATGGCCGCTTCAAGACCGCCGACGAGCTACGCGCCATCTACATCTCGGAGCAAGGGCTCCAGGCCGACGAGGAGATCATCACCTATTGTCGCATCGGCGAGCGCTCGAGTCACACCTGGTTCGTGCTCTCCCGGCTGCTCGGATTCTCCCGGGTGCGCAACTACGACGGCAGCTGGACCGAGTGGGGGAATCTCGTGGGAGCTCCGGTCTCGCGGTAAGGACATTCCGGTGGCCGGCACACTTCCACTTTTTCGGGTGGCGCGCGTAGCGGATTTCATTCCGTAGAATTGGGTTCGGACATGCGACTGCAGCGCTTGTAATGAGTACGGTCAAACAGATCCTGGTAGCGATAGCCAGCGACAGTGTTTTTACTCAGTTCGAGCCGCTGATGACCCGCTCGGATCTGAGCATCACACGAGTACGCAGCGGCCAGCACGCGCTCACCTTGGCACGCAATCTGAAGTCCGATCTGGTCGTCTGCCAGCATCCGCTGAGTGATCTCGGGTTCACTGAGTTTCACTCCGGACTTCGCCTCTCCGACTGCGCCTCGTGTCACTCACCGCTTCTTGTCCTGACTCGCGACGACCGGCTGGACGCGCTTGTGGACTCGCTGGACGATGAAGATGCGCAGATGTTCTGCCTCGACCTGGCTCCGGAGCAGCTCGAGAAAGCACTCAACGAGATCATCGGTGTGGCGACACGCGCCCGCTCACGGCTCCTGGTGGAAACGAGAGTCGACTGTCACGGCGAGGCCACCAGTCGAGTCTTCCAGACCACCAACATCTCCGAAAGCGGCTTCCTGCTCCGTTCGAGTAGTCTCCTCCCGATCGGCTCGCGTACCAAGTTTGCTCTCACCCTACCTGAGCACGAGGACCAGATCCTCGGCATCGCCGAGGTCGCTCGCTACACCGAGCCCGAGACCGAGGGCTTTGAGGGGATGGCGATGCGCCTGATCCGAGTAGAAGGTGAAGGCAGGGCGCGGTTGGCGGAGTTCATCAACGGGCAGACCCCGGGGCTTGACAAGCCACCCTAGGCAGGCTGCTCGCAGAGGCGGAGGATGGTTGGCTCCCGCAACGACTTGCTGATCGAGTTCCAAGTTGGAAGAGAGTGAGCTGTTTATGAGGTGTCGGGCGAAGCGCAACGATCGCGATTCAGAACGCCCAGCCCGACTGAACGGAGCTTGTTGAGCGAGAGATTTGGTTTCACGTCGGACCGGAACGGAGTGGAGGGCTGGTAGCGCGTACGGGATTCGAACCCGTGTTACCGGCGTGAGAGGCCGGCGTCCTAGACCCCTAGACGAACGCGCCACGGGCCTGTGGAGGGTCGCAGAGTCGAGCCTTCCCG
>JAOTZA010000281.1 GCA_029861655.1 Acidobacteriota bacterium
GACTCGGCTCGTTGGTTCGCGGTGGGCGCTTCGATCTCTTCTTGCGGGGTCTGGGGCTCGAAGATGCCGATCGAGCTCGGCTTCGCCGAGGGCTCGAGCGCTTCGACAGCCAGCCGAAGACGGTGGAGGAGCTTTTGCTGCACGACGCGGTTCTGCTCGAAGAAGCCGGGGTCGTGGCGGCGGTTGGCCGGCTGCTGGTGGCGGGCAAGAAGAGGATTCCGGCTGCTCGGGCCGTAGAGGCTTTGGACGCCGGGCCGCCCGCTGCGAGATTCCGCACCGATCCGGGTGCCGAGTGGGGGAGTCGGGAGCGGCGGTTGACCGAGACCTGGCTCGCCGACCTACGCCGTTACTTCTGAAGTGCAGCCGCTCCGGCTGCTATGGCTCCTGCGGCTCCTAGTTGACCGGCACGCGGCCGGCAAAACCGTCTTCGTACGAGTGGAAGTGCGAGATCGACTCCTCGGGGTACTTCCAGCAGTAGAAGCCGTCGCCGTTGTCCCAATCCACCAGCCACAGGCCTTTGACCGTGCAGCCCATGTCGACGACCTCAGAGGCCCACCTCTGGACGACCGTTTCAACGGCTTCTTCAAGCTCCTCGCGGCGGCGCTCCATCTCTTCACGGCTTTGCACCCGGTTGATGATCGCCTCGACCTGGCGTACGGCGTCGGAGGTGAGATCTCTGACGAGCGGAAAGCTCGCGAGCGCGTCTTCGTAGGAGAAGGTCCGTTGCTGGTCTCGCATCGCCGGCGAATCCTAGCAGGGTCTCCACAGATCCGGCGGTCGGTATTGAAGCGGCGCGGTCCCCAGCGTCGTTTCTGTTCCTCGAGGATGACGAAGCATAGCGCTGCGTCGCAGCGCGTCGCCCGCCAGCCCGGGGAACTCGCAACACCAATCACCAGACCAGGGGCACCCAGCTCGCAGGGTTGAGCCCAGGGTGCGATAGCATCGCCGGCCGATGAACACACGACGATTCAAAGAACGCCGCCCCGGGGGCATCGAGGTGATCGCAGGGGGGATGTTCTCCGGCAAGAGCGAGGAACTGGTGCGCCGTTTGCGCCGCGCCCTGATTGCGCAACAGAAGATCCAGGTCTTCAAGCCCATGAGCGACTCGCGGCATCCTCCCGAGAGACTGATCACTCGAGACAACCGCGAACTGGCGGCACAGACCGTCCAAGGGACAAGCGCGCTGTCCGCCGCTCTCGACGATGACACCGAGGTGGTGGGCATCGACGAGGCGCAGTTCTTTGACGACGCACTGGCCGAGCTGGCCGGCCGGCTGGCGGACCGTGGTGTCCGCGTGATTGTCGCCGGTCTCGATCAGGACTATCTCAGACGTCCGTTTGGACCCATGCCGGCGATCATGGCGCTGGCCGAGTTTGTCGACAAGATGCACGCCGTCTGTGTCCGCTGCGGTGCTGCGGCCCACTACAGCCAGCGAATCTCGGGTGGGGATCGACAGGTCGAGGTTGGTGACGTCGAAGCCTACGAGGCTCGTTGCCGCGCCTGCTACGAGCCCTATGAGAGTGTTTAGTCGTCGGTCGGGATTCGCTGTGGACGATTCTGATCGTCTACGTGAACATAGACGACCTCGGCTTCGGTGACCTTGACTCTCTCGCCGCCGCGTAGGCGTCGCTCGGCTTCTACGACGACCTTGACAGAGATTGAGGTCTTGCCCACTCGCAGCACGGAGGAGTAGAGGCTCACCAGGTCTCCGACAAAGACGGGTTGGTGGAACTCGACTTCGTGCATCGCCACGGTGACAAGCCGGCCCCGAACCACTCTGTGTGCTTCGACCGCTCCCGCCTGGTCGATATACGAGAGGATGATGCCGCCGAAGATGGTTCCCATGGCGTTGGTGTCGCGAGGCATCATAGTGACCCGGATGGCGGGTCTAGAGCGGTCGATCGGCGAGTTCTTCTCAACCATCGGTTTCTTCTCCATTCCTGGCTCGTCGGGTGTGGCCTGCGGAGGATAAGGCGGTCTCGACCGCGGCAGCGGGGGAATCGGCATCGAAGAGCAGCGGGTCGATGAACTGCTCGAAGTCTGTGGACCGCCCGAGGCCCCAGCCCCCGAGGCGCACCACCGGGATCCGGTGCTTGAGCGCCAGGGCGACCTCGGAGAGAGTTCCCCATCCCCCATCGATGGCGATCACGGAGGCACTCGAGAGCACCAGGATCTGGTTGCGCGCCTGGCCCATACCGGTGAAGATCGCGACCGTCAGATGGGGATTGGGCTTGGATTCCAAGGCATTGGCGCCTGGAAGGATTCCTACCACCACTCCCCCGTTGGCGCGGGCTCCCGCGGACGCCCGTTCCATGACGCCACCGCGGCCACCGCACAGAAGCGCGACGCCGTTTTGAGCCAGTCGCCGGCCGACTTCGTAGGAGATGTCGCCGGTTTCTCGATCACAGGTCGCACCGCCCACGACGGCGATCTGGGTTTGAAGGTGGTTCAAGAAAACCTCGGTGTGCTCTGCTGTGAGCTTCGCCGGCATGCTATCTTACGAAGCACCTGTCGAGTTTTTTCTGATGACAACCGCCAAAGCCCGCCGCGGAGGACCGCGAAAGAGTCGACAGAATCCGGACGAGCGGCAACTCCTCGAGCGCCTGGTCGCAGGCGAGCCCGAAGCGCTTTCGGAACTCTACGACCGGTATTCCGGAATGCTCCTTGGGCTCTCCTACAAGATCTTGCACGATGCGTCCGACGCCGAGGAGGTTCTGCAGGAGGTTTTCCTGCAAGTCTGGCGACAGGCGTCCCGCTATGACTCGTCGAAGTCATCGATCTCGACGTGGTTGGTGCTGATTACTCGCAGCCGATCGATCGACCGGCTGCGTAGCCGCAAAGTCGTCGACAAGACCGTTACTGCGGCCCACGTCGAAAACCCTCGCACGCATGCATCCCCGGAGGGTGTCGAGGACGTATTAACGATCGAGAGGCGAAATCGATTGCTCGATGAGTTGAGGAGACTGCCACAGGAGCAAAGGGAGGTTCTCGAACTATCGTTCTATCGGGGGTTGACCCAGCGTGAGATCGCCCAAAGTACCGATACTCCGCTCGGTACCGTCAAGACCAGAACCCTTCTAGCCATGAAAAAGCTGCGCCAGGCGCTACAGGAAGACATACGAGATCTGTTGTGACGGAAGAGAACACAAGCCAGGCTGAAGAAGGCGTCGTCGATGAACTGCTCGCCGGGCGCTGGGATCCCACCGAGATCCTGCGCCCGGTCGGTGGAGACGAGACGCAACAAGAGATCCGGCGCGAGTGTCTGGAGGTTCTCGGGTTGTTGGCGCGGAGCCTCGAGCCGAGGGAGCCTTCCGCGGATCTCAAACGGCGCCTGATGGCCGAAGTAGGAGCCTCGCGAAAGCTCGACACACGCGGTCTGGGGGCCGAGTCGGAAGGGATGCCGGCGTTGAAACGGTTGGAGGAGACCCTTCCCGTCGAGGTCGTGCGGAGCGAGAGCGGTGCTTCCGACGAGTCGTCGGAGCAGCTGGGCCAGCGATGGGGGAGAGGACAGCAACACCAGAGACATCAAAAGTGGATGCTGCGGCTGGCGGCGGCGATGGCCTTTTTTGCGCTTGGGCTGGCCGGTTGGCAGGCGTTTCGCGTGGGCGGTCTGGAGCGGACGGTGGGGCGGCAAGCCGTGGAGCTCGAAGCGGCCAGGGCGGGGCTCGCCGGAATAGGCGACTCAGCGGAGGCCCTGGCCAGCGCCAACGCCAAGCTGGCTCTTCTCACTTCGCCCGGATCGGAGTTCTGTGCCCTCAAGCCCGGCAGGGACAGCCGGATGCAGTTGGCGCGCGGCACGTTGGTGATGCACCCCGACGCGCAGTCCTGGTTCATGAAAGTCGTTGGCCTCGAGCCTTCGACCGAAGGGTTCCGCTATCAAGTCTGGTATCTCACCGAAGAGGGTCCGGTTGCGGCCGCATCGTTCGGTTTCGACTCAGTCGACGCGGTGGTCGAAGTGATGACCTCCCGAGGCCCGGTGGGTGTTCAGGCGGTCATGGTCACCCTCGAACCTCTGGGATCCGAAGTCCCCTCAAGCCCCGCCCTTCTCTACGGAGACGAGCGGATGCAAATACTCTGAGGTCGCCGCGCAGTGGGGGGAATAGAATGACTCCCGAAGCCGTTTCCGAACACGAGGGGAGATCTAGCTGATGTTCGATGCGTATTATCTGTTCTTCTTCATTCCGCCGATGTTGTTCTCGCTGTGGGCCGGCTGGCGTACAAAATCGGCGTTCAAGAAGTACTCCAAGGTGCGGACGATGACCGGTTTGACCGGCGCCGAGGCCGCCAAGCGGTTGCTCGACCGCGCTGGGATCGCCGACGTCGAAATCGTCTCGACCCAGGGCTATCTGTCGGATCATTACAACCCGTT
>JAOTZA010000038.1 GCA_029861655.1 Acidobacteriota bacterium
CGGAGCTCCAGCGCATCGGGGTGCACCGGCTGGTCGAAGAACACTTGCGTAAGTACCGCCGGCAGGACGCGTAGCGGTCGAGCTCCGTCTCGACCGATCCGGACCGATACGGAGCGCGGTGCAGTGGTGCGACCCCATTCCTGCCGCCCAACTCGGGTAGCGGTAGAGGGAAGAGCCTCGACCGAGGCCCGGTTGGAGGCTCCGCCAGGGACGTTTGACCGAGCGCTTGGCAACACTCGCGGGCGTCTTGCGAAGATGGGGCGCGAGGGAAACCGAGGCGCGCGCCTCCAAGTCACCGTAGTCCGAGTAGCGCGGGCAGTGCCCTGTGGAGACTCCAGCCGGGCCTCAACACGACCGGGTGCTATCCGATTCGGCCGACACGGAGGTCGGCCGCTACATCCGTCGGGGTCACCCCTTGCCCTACCGAAATTCCTCGAAGAACTCTCGCGCCGCCCGCTCGGGCTCGCCGATCAGCCCCTCGGGGCCCACGCCGTCGTGCCAGTGATCGGGGATGTGTTCGCGGTACGGGGGTCGCAGGAATCTCTGGTCGAAGAGCGCGATGACCCCCGTGTCTTCCGCAGAGCGAATCAGCCGACCGGCTGCCTGCACCACCCGCGTCATCCCCGGCACCACAAAGGCGTACTCGAAACCGCGCTCGAAGCGCTCCTCGTAGTGGATTTTCAGAAGTTCCCGCTCGAGCGTTAACGCAGGCAGACACGGACCGACGACCGCGACCGCCTTGAGCATCTCGCCGGGGTAGTCGACGCCCTCGGCGAAGACCCCACCGGCGACCGCCAGGAGCAGCACGTCGCCGGCGAAGGGTGAGCGAAGCGCTTCGAGGATTTTCTGGCGCTCGTCGTCGGAGTTGGCGCGATTCTGCACCAGCACATGCTTGCCCGGCACCTTGATCTGCCTCTCGATCTGGCGCAGGAAGCTGTAGCTCGGGAAAAGCGCCAGGCAGTTGCCGGGCACGGCCTCGGCGAGAGCGCCCAGGCCCTTGGCAATCGGCCCGTAGTTGGCTTCGCGCTCTCGATAGGTCGTGGCCACAGAAGTGTCGATGACGATTCGCCGGTTCTCGCTGGGAAACGGGCTGGGAAGCCGCAACGTTGCGGTGCGTTCGCGATCGAAACCGAGCAGATCGCGGTAGAAGTCGGGAGGCGACAGGGTGGCCGAGAGCCCGATCGTGGCGTGGGTGCGGTTCAGAGTGCGGCCGATAAAGCGGCTCGGGTCCTTGCAAAGAACGCGCAGCCGAGCGCCGCCTTCCGTATTCTGACGCCGGCCCCGGACCTGCCGGCGCTGGAGCTCGGCCGCCGACTCCGCCTTATCGCCACTCTCGGCTCCTAGCTCGGCGCAGTGGCTGAAGGCCTCGTTGTCAGAGAGAAGAAGCCCGTCCAAGAACCTCAAGAAGTCGAAGTAGAACGACACAAAGGGATCTTCGGAGCGGTAGCTCGAGGTCTCGCGTTGGAAATCGATGTAGTCCACAAAGGCGGCGTCGAAATGGGGGCGCATGGCCAGGAACTCGTCGGTGGGGAGGAGAATCTCAGCGGATCGGGATCGTCCGCCTGTCTCCGCCACTGCCTGTTCGGAGATCCGCCGGATCGTCTCGGCGAGATCTCGGCAAAGCGAGGCGATCGCTCCGGCCTGATTCATCTCCGATCGCTTGAACGACTCGGCCGCCGCGCGCGCCTCGACCGCCGAAAGCGCCGGGCTGTAATAGCCCCGACCTCTGCCGACCAGGTTGTGGATTTCATCGATCACCAGGACAACGTCGTCCAGGTCCTCTTCGCCGCCGAAGTCCTGAAGCGAAACATACGGGTCGAATACGTAGTTGTAGTCGCACACTACGACCTGGGACTTGCCGGCGAGCTCGAGGCTGACCTCGAACGGACAGACTTCCGCCTCGCAGGCGGCCGCGAAGATCGCCTCGGGTTCGAGGGTGCCGGTATCCGACAGGAGCCGCGCAAGGACCCCGCTCTGATGGAGTTTCAGGTAGTAGCTCTTGGCGTACGGGCAGAACTCCTCGTGGCAGATGATCTCGTCGTTGGCGCACATCTTCCCTTTGGCTCTGAGCCTCAGGGAGTGGTAGGCGTCCTCCCGGTTCATCGCCTGGAGGACCGTCATCGCCATGTCCTGCTGCAGCGTCTTGGCGGTCAGTACAAACAGCCGCTTCTCGTTTTCGAGCGCATAGCGAAGGGCAGGATAGAGCGCCGCGACGGTTTTGCCTATTCCGGTCGGCGCCTCGAGCAGAAGATGCTCGCGCTGCTCGAGCGCTAAAGCGACGCGATCGATGATGTCGCTCTGGCCGGTGCGCTCCTCAGCGTGGGGGAACACGAGTTCGGCGGCGGCCTCGCGACGCCGATCCGATTCGACCCGGTCGCTCTCGAACGAGCGGATCAGCTGGTTGAGTCGCCGCCGGACGACGCGGCCGATATCCTGGAAGTCCCCTTCGATCGGCTCGCGCTCGGTCGCGCCACTGCCGATCTCGATTAGCACCAGCTCGCAGCGGATGTTCTTCTCGCCGCCGAGCTCCAGCAGCCAGCCATAGATCAGAACCTGTTGCTCGTAGAGCTCACGGGTCGCTTGAGTCAGGTGCCGGCCCCGGCGCACCGACTTGATCTCCTCGATCACCACCGCACCGTCCGGGTCGCGTCTGAGCCCGTCGATTCGGCCGCGAATCTTGACCTCCCAGCCCCGGTGGATGAGCTTTTGCTCGAGCGGCACCTCGCGCTGGTAGGTCGGGTCCTCCTCGATCGCCAACTCTTGATAGCGGCTATGGATCGCCTGTCCGACCCACATCCTCTCGTAGCCGCCCCGCTGGGCGAACCCGAGATGGCGGGTGTGCGAGGAATCGATGAGGTCGGCGACCGCGAGCTCGAGACGGGAGTTGTCGGCGTCGAAGCGTGGAGCCATCGGATTCTTTGCCGGAGGGGTATTGCCCGCCCGGAATTACGTATACTGTCACCCTCCGCTGTTTGAGACACGCTATGGCCAAGACCCCCACCATCGTCGAATTCCCAAAGATGCCGGAGCTGCCGAAGCTGCCGGCAGGCGGGTTGAGGCTCATCCTGCTCGCCGTGATCGGGGTGGTGCTGCTCTTCAACAGCGCCTACACCATCGAGCCCGAAGAACAGGGGGTCATCCTCCGGTTTGGCAAGTACACCCGCACGACCGACCCCGGTCTTCATTTGAAGATCCCGTTGGTCGAACAGATCAGGAAGGTGCCGGTTCAGCGCCAGCTCAAACAGGAGTTCGGGTTTCGTACCGTGCGGGCCGGGGTCCAGAGCCAGGCATCGCGCCGTGGCTTCGAGATCGAGTCCAACATGTTGACCGGCGACCTGAATGCGGCGGTGGTCGAGTGGGTGGTTCAGTACCGCATCGACGACGCTCGCGAATTCCTGTTCAAGGTCCGCGAGGTGGAGGAGACCCTGGCCGACATGAGCGAAGCGGTGATGCGCCAGGTCGTGGGCAATCGTACGGTGGACGAGGTGCTCACCTCAGGCCGCCAACAGGTGGCCGATCTGGTCGAAGACCGTCTGCAGGTGCTTTGCGACCAGTACGAGAACGGCGTCAAGATCGAGCAGGTGGTGCTCCAAGACGTCAATCCTCCCGAGCCGGTCAAGCCTTCCTTCAACGAGGTCAACCAGGCCGAGCAGGAAAAGGAAACCAAGATCAACCAGGCTCAGCAGCGTTACAACGAAGTGATCTTTCGCGCCACGGGTGAGGCCGAGCAGACGATCTCGAACGCCGAAGGCTACGCTCTCGACCGGGTGAATCGGGCCAAGGGCGAAGCGGCGCGCTTCGAGTCGGTTTTTTCCGAGTATCGCAAGGCGCCGGAAGTCACCCGCCAGCGCATCTACCTCGAGACGATGAACGACATCCTGCCCAAGATGGGCAACAAGATGATCCTCGACGGCAACCTCGACGGTGTGCTGCCGCTGCTGAATCTCCAGGACTCGGCTCTCGGCAAGGCCGTGGAGAAGAAGGAATAGCTCGAGTGCGTTACCTCGGCCTCATCGTTCTTCTCGTCGCCCTGCTCATCGTGTCGGGCGCGGCCTACACCGTGCCCGAGACCGAACAGGTCATCATCACTCAGTTCGGAAAGCCGGTGGGCGATGCCATCGATGTCCCGGGTCTCCACTTCAAGGTCCCTTTCCTCCAGAAGGTGCATCGTTTCGAGAAGCGCTTTCTCGAGTGGGACGCCCAGCCCACCGAACTGACCACCGAAGACAAGCGGTTTATCCACGTCGATACCTACGCGCGCTGGCAGATCAGCGACCCGTTGCTTTTCTTCCAGCGCCTACGCAACGAGTCGGGCGCGCAGAGCCGGCTCGACGACGTGCTCGAGGGTGAGACCCGCAACGCGATCGCCAAACACAACCTGGTCGAGGTGGTTCGCTCGAGCAACCGCGAGCCCGATATCGACGAGGACCAGCTCGGCGCCCCGGCGACTCTCGAGCAGATCGAGTACGGTCGCGAGCGAATCCGGCAGGAGATCCTGACCAATTCCCAGGCTCGAACGGGCGATCTGGGGATCGAGATTCTCGATGTGCAGATCAAGCGCATCAATTACGTCGAGGAAGTACGGCTTCGGGTCTACGATCGAATGATCGCCGAGCGCCGCCGCATCGCCGCGCGCTTCCGTTCCGAGGGCGAGGGTGATGCGGCGAGCATCCGCGGCGACCTCGAGCGCGATCTCAAGAAAATCCAATCGGAGGCCTACCGCAAGGCGCAAGAGATCGTCGGTAAGGCGGACGCCGAGGCGACCGAGATCTATGCGAAGGCCTACAATCAGTCGGCAGACTCACGCCGTTTCTATGAGTTCCTGAAGTCGATGGAGACGCTCTCCTCTACAACCGACGAGTCGACGTCGGTGCTGCTGTCGACCGAAGGCGAGTTCTACCGCTATCTGAACAAGAGCGGACGCTGATCCTCGGTTGTTTCCCGGAACACGGGTCGCGCCGGAACACCAAACGCCTTGCTGAGAGCGCCGAGATCGCGAAGAGCGAACCGCGGAAAGGGCTGGCTGGTCGCCGGTTTTGGGTTGGTCGGGGCGCTCACGTCACTGACCGGCTCGCTCGCCGCAGCCCCGGCACCGCTCACCGACGCCCTCACCGATTCGACTCGCCGGGCGCGTAGGTCAGCGCCCGAGCTGGCGGTCCATGTGGTGGATCTCTCGACCGGCGAAGAGGCCTTTGCCCTAGACCCCGACCGGCGTTTGATCATCGCTTCGAACACCAAGCTCCTGACCACCGCGGCGGCGCTCGAGCACCTGGGCCCCGGCTTTTTCTTCGAGACCCGACTCTTCCTGCGGGGACGGCTCCAAGGCGACACTCTGGTGGGAGACATGGCGGTTGTCGGCGGCGGCGACCCGAACTTCTCGGGGCGGCATCACTACGGCGATCCGCTGGCGGTTTTTCGCGGTTGGGCGGAAAGACTGCGCGAGCTCGGGGTGCGGCGCATCGACGGTGATGTCTTTCTCGACCACGGGGCGTTCGAGGACTTGCGAATCCACCCCGACTGGCCGCGCGACCAGCTGAGCAAGTGGTATGAAGCGCCAGTCGACGCGCTCTCTTTCAGCGATAACTCGGTGCTGGTCCGGGTGCGGCCGGGGCGCGTCCCGGGCCGGCCGGCAAAGGTCGAGCTCCTCCCCGACCTGGATATCTTCACCGTGCGCAACCAGGCGTCGACGACGTCTTCGCGGAGAAGACACTGGTTGGCGGCGAAAAGAAGGGCCGGCAGCAACGAGATCGTCGTCTCCGGCCGGCTCTACCGCCACGTCGAGCCGATCGACGTCTGGGTGACGGTCGAGGACCCGGTCGAGTACTTCGGCGCCGCGATGATTGCCGGGCTGAAAGAGGGCGGTGTCGGGGTTTCGGGCCGTGGGGTCCCGGTGTCGGAGCTGCCGCCGGGGGGGTGGTGGAACTACGGTGTTCATCGCTCGGATCTCCTGACGACACTCGAGGTCATCAACACAAGAAGCCAGAACTTCTACGCCGAAAGCCTGCTCAAAACACTGGGCCGTCAGCTGTGCGCGGCCGGGACGTGGCAAGCGGGACGGGAGTTTCTCGGTGAGTTTCTCGATCGGATCGGGATTGGGCGCGGCACTTACGACCTGGCCGACGGTTCCGGGATGAGCCGCAACAACCGGTTCACGCCGCGCCAGCTCACCCAACTCCTCGAATACATGTACCGGCACCCGCTGGGACGTGAATTCGCCGAGACCCTGCCGTACAGCGGTCTCGAGAGTCACGGCCGTTGGAGAAAGAGGCTGGCCTGGGAGCCCTACCGCGGCAGGGTCTTTGCCAAGACCGGTTCGCTGCGATCGGTCTCGACGCTGTCGGGCTACGCGCGGGGTCTGTCGGGAAAGACCTACGCCTTCTCGATCCTCTGCAACGATGTTCCGAGCGTGATGGATGCCCGCCGCGCCCAAGACCGCATCGTCATGTCGCTCATTGACAACGGGTAGAAGGGAGCCCTTTCTCGGCCGTCGGGCCTCGCGCCCGGATCGATTCAGAGCGCGGTGATCCTGCGCGCGGTGCTTTCGCCCCGTGCTCGGATCGCCCCCGCTCTAGAAGGCTCGGGAGAGAACCTCCCCGCAGCCTCACTTTCCCGCTTTGAGAGCTCCGGGTTGAAGCGGGCGGCCGGCTTGCGTGACTACTGGGCAAAATGCGCTTGATAGTCGATGTCGGCGGCACGAATGAGCGCTTCCCACTCCTTCAACATCTTTGAGTATGCTCCGGCGTCAAAGCCAGCAAGGTTCTCATTCCCTGATTCCGTTAGCGCGGTGAGCTCATAGCGGACCGCTACGGTAGAGCCACCCCGATCATTCGGTTGAACCCGTACCTCTACGGTGCCGGCGCGCGAGGCGGGTGTGAGGCGCGCGTATCGCGCCCGATGCTGATTCGAGTCAAAATCAACGACGACCCAAATGGTGGTTTCGTCGCCGTGACGGGTGACAAAAACAGTACCTGCTTCCGTGCCATCGCCACTCAGTATCACGGGGTGCCAATGGGGCACCCACAGAGTCTCGCCTGGGGCTGTGAACAAATGAAATGCTTTCTCGGGAGGAACATCCAGGTCGAATGTACCCGAGTGAGCGACGCTGACAGGTTCAAACTCACCGCCGAAAACAGCGGGGGCCATTAGCATTGCCAATAGTGCAGACCTCTTCGAGTTCATAGGTGCCTCCTTCCACTCCTCCTCGGGTGTCGATGACTCAACGCCTGGGGGCCTCAGCCTCAGATTGGAGTGTTACCAAGGTACAAACCTACCAGCCTGGGTGCCGTCTCGTCAACGGCCACTAGCCCCAGGACGAGGGGTGTTTGACGGAATGATATCAACATGATATAGTTGAGATATCAACAGAGGAGGTTCCGAATGGCAATAACCGAGAAACAGCGAAAAGCCCCCAACGGCATTCTGGTCCTGGTCATCCTTCTCGTCTTCCTGGGTCTGACGATTTGGAGCTTTGTTGGCACGATCCAGGATCTGAACCGCCACGACGGCTCGCTGGTGAGCCTGGTCGGCCATCTTCTTGTCTTCGCCTTCCTCTGCTTCCTGATGGCCGGGCTCTTCACGGTCAACCCCAACGAAGGCAAGGTCCTGCAGCTCTTCGGCCGTTACACGGGAACTGTGCGCCACCCCGGGCTGCGCTGGGCCAATCCGTTCTACACCAAGCGGCGAGTATCTCTCCGGGTGCGGAACTTCGAGACCGGCAAACTCAAGGTTAATGACCAGCGCGGCAACCCGATCGAGATCGCCGCGGTGGTTGTCTGGAAGGTGACGGATACCGCCGAAGCGGTCTTCGAGGTCGACGACTTCGAGAACTATGTCCACGTGCAGAGCGAGGCGGCGCTCCGGAGCCTGGCGACCGCCTACCCTTACGATGTGTTCGACGAGGGCGAGGTTTCTCTGGTGAGCCATGGGATGGAGATCTCGGAGCGGCTCCGAGTCGAGATCCACAACCGACTCGAAAAGGCAGGCGTCAAGGTAGTCGAAGCCCGCATGAGCCACCTGGCGTACTCGCCCGAGATCGCCGGAGCGATGCTCCAGAGGCAACAGGCGGCGGCGGTCATCGCCGCGCGCAAGAAGATCGTCGAAGGCGCGGTGGGCATGGTCGACAATGCGATCGAGCTTCTCTCGCAGCAGAAGGTGCTCGAGCTCGACGAGGAACGCAAGGCGGCCATGGTGTCGAACCTTCTGGTGGTGCTCTGCAGCGACACTCGGCCGCAGCCGGTGGTCAACGCGGGCACGCTCTACGGCGGCTGAGTTCGAACGACGAGGGGGACGGGTAGGAGTCCGTGGCGAAACGCAAGGCCTTTCTGGTGCGGTTGGATCCCAAGATCCACGACGCTCTACGCCGCTGGGCGGATGGCGAGCTGAGAAGCTTGAACGCCCAGGTCGAGTTCCTGCTCCGCCGGGCCTTGGTCGAGGCGGGGCGGCTCCCGGGGAAAGGTGGCGAGGGCGGCGACAAGTAGCGACCGCACTTGTGGCAGCCGATCTCGCACTCACGAGGCGACCGATTCAGAGCGCAGGTAATCCTAGGCGCCGTGCGGTCGCTCCGTGCTTGGATCGCCTCGCGCTCGCGACGGCTCGGAGGTCGTACCGCGGAGCTGGCCCGCCGAATCTCGGGGACTGTCCCCGAACTCCGATCACCGGCGCTCGACGGTCTCGATTTCCTGACGGAGCTTCAGGATTCTTTCGGCGGGGTAGACCCCGGCGCGGAGCTGAAGCCCCGGGTAGAGTTGACTGCGGCGGCCGACGATCGTGCCCGGGTGGAGGACACAGTTGCAACCGGTCTTTACCTCATCGCCGAGGATCGCGCCGAGTTTTCTCGACTCGGTGCCGATCGGGTCGCCGGGCATCCCGTTTGGATCGGGAGGGAAAGCCGGAATGTGGATCTCGCGGCCATCGTGACGGAAGTTCGAGAGAATGGTGCCAGCGCCGAGATTGACCCGTTCTCCCAGAATCGAATCCCCGACGTAGTTCAAATGAGGAGCCGCCGCACCGTCGAGAAGAATCGAGTGCTTGACCTCGGTCGAGGCTCCGATGATGCACCCGTCGCCGATCCAGACGCCACCACGAAGATACGCGCCCGGGCGGATCTGAACGTCGTTGCCAATACGAATCGGCCCCTCGATCACCACGCCGGGGTGAATCCGCGCGCCCTTGCCGATCGAGATGCGGTTGCCCATCAGGTGGATGTCCGGTCCGAGGCGGGTTCGGATGTCCTCGTGTGGCAGTTCCGCCAGGATTTCGTTGAGAGTCGTCGTCACCAGAGCCCAGGGGGCGCCGGACTCCAAGTGGCCCGAGAGCTCTTTGGGGAGGAGGGAAAAGAGTGGCGGCAGCTCGACTGCCTTGGCCATAGCCGGCTCCATCGCCATCACCGATCCCTCCGCATAAAGGCGATTATAGGCCTGCTCCGGTTCCGGACCGATACAGAGCGTGGTCATCCTGCGCGCGACGTTCTCGGCCGCGGGGCCCCGGCTACGGGCCGGTTTCCCACGGTGCTCGCGAAGGCTGCGCTCCGCGGGAGCCCTCCGGCCCGGCCTCCCCGCGGCCCCCGGCCCGCCCGTCTTCCCTTGGGCCGCGGCGCATGAGCCGCTTCCGCGTTCTCCCCGGCTCGTTCTATCGCCGCGACGGCGAGACCGTGGCGCGGGAGCTTCTCGGCCGGTACCTCGTGCGCCGCCAAGATGGTTCCCGCCTGACGCTCCGCATCGTCGAGACCGAGGCCTATCTGGGTGAAGGCGACCGGGCGAGCCACGCTTGGCGCGGTCAGCGAACACCCAGGACCAAGACCCTCTTCCGCGCCGGCGGCTGCGCCTATGTCTACTTCATCTACGGCATCCACCACATGTTCAACGTGGTGGCTGCTGAGGAGGGTGTGGCGCACGCCGTTCTGGTGCGCGCGGGGGAGCCGGTCGAGGGGGTCGAAAGGATGGCTAGCAACCGCGGGCTGGGTTGCAAAATGCGCCCGGGCGCCGTTGCGGGCGGACCGGGGCGGTTGTGCCAGGCGCTCGTGATCGACCGCGGCTACGACGGCGTGGGTTTATCCCGCGGCGAGTTGGTGATTACGCGCGGTGAACCCGTGGACCGTCGCGGCACTGCCGTCGGTCCACGCATCGGCGTCGACTACGCGGCGGAAGCGGCTGCGTGGCCGCTCCGGTTTGCCGAGAGGGAGAACCGGCATGTGTCGCGGCCGAGGCTCTGACCCGAAACCCTGTTGGAGTACCAGCCGCCCCGGCGCTCGGCCACTGCCGGCCAGTCGGCTACCCCTTATCGAACGCGTTCGTCAGGTACTTGCTGAACCACACCTTGTGGAACAGCAGGAGTACCGCAAACACAGCGAGCGCGACCAGGAGACTCGGTACGGCGGTGAGCGGCAGTGCGAAGAAGACGCCGCCGGCAAAGCACAGATAACCAAAGTAGGCGGGGAGGTCGACCGGGAAGAAGTAGTCGATCAGCACGAGTACGATGGCGAGGCCGAAGAGGATCTCCATGGCCGGCCAGTCGGAGAGCCAGAGCAGAAAATCTGTCATTGCTTTTGTACCTACTGCGTAAGAGTAATGTAGCCCACCCGCACGAGGCGGCGAAACACCAGCAAAGCGTCGAGGGAGCTCATGGGGCTGATCTTGACGATGGTCTGGAGGTCGTAGGTGCCGTTGACCCTGCTGAGAACGAATCCTTCTTCGGGCGAGATGTCGCGCCGCGGAAGCTCCTCTAGGTTCTGCGCCAGGTTGGGGACGGCCTTTCCCACGACACCCTCGGCTTCGAGCATCTGATGGATCTTCTTCTCGGCGCTCTCGACCTTGTGACGGGTTTTCTGGTTGTTGGGCGCCAAGCTCAAGGCCGCGCGAAAGTGACGCATAGCCGCGGTGTAGTCGCGGTCATCCAAAAGGTCTTCCCCTATGCTCAAGAGCGAGTCGGTATCTACTGGTCGCTCGCCGGCAGCTTCGGTTACCGAGCGTCGTTCCGACCGCGGCCGGATGAGCTTGACCCCACCCTTCCGGGCTTGTTCGTAGGCCACGCGCCAGACGTGGTAGTCGCCGGAATGCGAGTGAAGGGCGATGTCTTCGAGGCTCCGGTCGTCATCGATAAGGCTCAGAATCCTTTCCGACATCGGGTCGTCGGGGTCGGGCTCTAGCGGTCCCACCGCCACCGGTACCACCCGGTTCGAAGGGATGGCGCTGCGCAACATGCGCCACTTGTCGATGCGATGAACGCCTTCAAGGATCAGCTTGCTCAGGTTGATGGTCAGGGGCACCATCGCGAATTGGGGTAGTTCGCCGTCCAGGAAGTGGAAGTCTCCCTCTTCCCAGGTGAAAATCTCGTAGACGGTCTCCTCACTCTTCAGGCGCAGCATGTCGTCGAGGGCGCTCTCGGAGATTGCGTTGATGGTGACGAGGATCTTGCCGAGGAGCATTTTGTTGACGTCCTGCAGCGACATCGCCTCCGCCAGCGCGGCTTCGTCGATGTAGCCGCGGCCGACCAGGAAATGACCCAGGTATTCTTTCGGGTCGCTCGACGCCGTCGCGATGACGTTGCCTTTTTCGAAGAAGATCCGTTTCTGGACTTCCGAGTTGGCGACCACGAGCGTGCCGGTCTTGGCGCCATTGGCGAGCCACTGCAAAAGCTCGGAGAGCTCCATGGTGCGCAGATTTCCGGTGATACTCATGAGGGACGTTCCGCAGGGAATCCGGGGGTCGGCTGAATCACTGAAAGATCACCGAGGACTCCAGATCCTGCCGGTGGATGGTGTCGATAAAGCGGATGATCTTTCGGTGCAGCACCATGAAAAGAGTCGAGGTGCGGTAGCCGCCGCCAAAGAAACGAACCCCCCTCTGCAGTTGGCCACCGGTGACCCCGGTCGAACAGAACAGGAGGTTATTGCCGGGGGCGAGGTCCTCGCGGGTGAGCAAGGCGTCGATGTTCTCGGAAAGCCCCAGGTCGGCGACCCGCTGTTTCTGATCGTCGCCGATCGGCTTGAGCCGCGCGAAGATCTCGCCGCCCAAGCAGCGCATCGCCGCCGCCGTGATGACTCCTTCGGGCGCGCCGCCGATTCCCATGACGGCGTGGATCTCCGTGCCACGAACCGCCGCCGCGATGCCGGCGGAGAGGTCGCCGTCTCCGATGAGGCGGATGCGCGCGCCGGCCTGCCGGATGTCGGCAATGAGCCGTTCGTGCCGTTCTCGCTCGAGAACGACGATCGTGAGCTCGTTGATCTCCCGACCAAACGCGTCGGCGAGATGACGGAGGTTTTCACTGACCGGGGCGTCTAGATGTATGGGCGCCTTACGCGCGGTCGGTCCTACGACGATCTTGTCCATGTAGATGTCGGGGGCATGGAGCAGGCCGCCGGTTTCGGACGCGGCCAGTACCGCGATGGCACCGGGTTCGCCGGTGGCGCACAGATTGGTTCCTTCCAGGGGGTCGACCGCGATGTCGATCATGGGCCCCTCACCCTCTTTGAGCCCGCCTACCTCTTCGCCGACGTAGAGCATCGGAGCCTTGTCGCGCTCGCCTTCGCCGATGACCACACGCCCGGCCATCGGCATCTTTCCCAATTCTTCCCGCATCGCTTCCACGGCGACCCGGTCCGAGCCCTTGCGGTCCCCCAGGCCCATGGTGTGAGCCGCCGCGACCGCGGCCAGCTCGGTGACTCGGACAAAGCCGAGCTCCAGCGCTGAGTCGATGGTCATCGGCGTCACTCCCGGGCCGCAGCCGCTTCCTTTTGCGGTCTCTCGGCCGACGGGGCCGCCGGCTCCGTCGCCGCCGCCACCGGCGGATTGAAGGCTGGGATACCGGTGATCGACTCGCCGATGATCAGGCTATGAATATCGTGCGTGCCTTCGTAGGTGAATACCGACTCGATGTTGAGCATATGGCGGATGACCGGGTAGTCGTCAACGATTCCGTTGGCGCCGAGGATGTCTCGCGCCCGCTTGGCACATTCGCGGGCCACCCAAACGTTGTTTCTCTTGCCCATCGAGATGTGCTGGTGCTTGAGGCGGCCCGCGTCCCTGAGCTGGGCCAGCCGGTGTGCCAGGAGCTGCCCCTTGGTGATCTCGCTCAACATCCACACAAGCTTGTCCTGTACCAGCTGGTGGGACGCGATCGGTTGACCGCCGAACTGGACGCGCTCTTTGGCGTACTCGAGTGCCGTCGAGTAGCAGTCGATGGCTGCGCCGAGACCACCCCACGCAATCCCGTAACGCGCCTGGTTGAGGCACATGAGAGCGTTCTTGACGCCCTCGGTCTTGGGGAGCAAGTTGGCCGCCGGGATGCGGCAATCCTGGAAGGACAGCTCGGAAGTAGTGGAAGCCCGAAGCGAGAACTTACCGTGCTGATCTCGGGAAGTGAATCCCGGCGTACCCTTCTCGACCAGAAACCCGCGAACGCCATCGTCCGTTTTGGCCCACACCACCGCCACGTCGGCCAGGGTGCCGTTGGTGATCCATTGTTTGGATCCGTTGAGAACCCACTCGTCGCCTTGGAGTCTGGCCGTCGTCAGCATGCCGCTTGGGTTGGAACCGAAGTTGGGCTCGGTCAGACCGAAACACCCGATGGCTTCTCCCGTGGCCATCGGTGGGATCCACCGGTCGCGCTGTTCCTGCGAACCAAAGGTGTAGATGGGATACATGACGAGAGCGCTCTGGACGGAGACAAAGCTCCGCACCGCCGAGTCGCCACGCTCGAGCTCCTGCATGATGAGCCCATAGGCGGTGCCGCCGAGCCCGGGCAGGCCATAGTCGCTGAAGCTGGCGCCGAAAAGGTTGAGCGCAGCCATCTGCGGTACGAGTTCGATGGGGAAGCGCGCCTCGCGGTGACACTCCTCGATAACGGGTTTGACCTGCTCGTCCACGAAGGCGCGGACCGTGTCGCGAACGAGACGTTCTTCTTCGGTCAATAGAGAGTCGAATTCAACGAAATCGACGCCAGGAAAGCGGCTCAAGAGGGACCTCCTAGATGATCGGATGGCCGGTGGCTCGTGCCAGACCGGAGCGGCAGCATAACACGCCTGAACGGTGTGACTTGGGCTACAGGTGGGGGTCGTCGCTGGAGTATTATTGCTCGGTGAGCGTGTTCGCAGGGGGAAGCGCATGGGCGATGGCTCGTGACATCTCGAAGGGCTTTGTGATCGTTTCCGATCGCACGTTCCGGCGTATGCAAGGCTCGCAAATGGACCAGCTGGCGCTCGAGATGAATCGCCTACTGCGCGACGTGCGTGGACAGCAGCCCGACCTCGCGGACACGACCGCTCTGCGTGACCGCAATATCTGTATCCGGCGGCTGACAGCAGCGCTCAGTATTCTCCGCGGCATGCGGTCCAAGAGGAGAGGCTGATCGATCCGGGGGGGCTGGTCCGTTTTGTCGGGCCGATGTTGCTGGCGCTTACGGCAGCGGTTGCTGCCGACCGCCTGATGCTCAGACGCCGGTTGTTGCCGAAGCTCTTCGAGTCGGCCGGGCCGGAGGGCGGTTCGACTTCGCTATTGCTGCCCCGGGTGAGGCGCCTGGCGGCCACGGGGGTTCTCTTTCTGGTCTTCTGGATCGCTGTTTTCTCACCCCTAGGCTCGCTGGGGTCGGGTCAGACGATTGATGTCGACCGGCTCCGGACCCCCCAGCTCTTTCTCGTCCATGTACTTCTGATCATGGCAATGGCGGCGTGGTACGCATGCGGTTTTGTGGGTGGATCAGGTGCGAGGACTTCCTGGTCGGAGCAGTTCGGTTTGCGAACCCAGCAGCCGTTTGCCGAGCTCGGTCTGGGTGTGGTGGCCGGTTTGGTGACCTGGCTCCTCGTGTTGATCCTTCTCATCGGTGTCGGAGTGGCCATCTGGCTTCTTGGGGGCGCGGACGCCTTACCGCAGGAGGCCCCGGCGATCATTCCCTGGATCGCCGCGTTGCCGGTCGTCTTGCGCCTTGCGCTCAGTGCCTCAGCGGGTTTCTTCGAGGAGTTCTTTTTTCGCGGTTTTCTACAACCGCGGATTGGCGTCGGTTTCTCGACCGCGCTTTTCGTCCTGGCCCATGCCAGCTACGAGCAGCCGATCATGCTCCTCGGTGTCACAGCGCTTTCGCTCATCTTTGCCTTCCTGGTCAGATGGCGACAGAGCATCTGGGCGGCTGTCGTCGCGCATGCGGTGTTTGACGCAGTGCAACTCGTTTTCGTCATCCCCGTGGCCCTACGGTTTGCCGAGGCGGCTCCCTAGCAGCCCACCTTGCCCACGCCCTGGTAGACTCGCCGCCTCGTGCAATTAGCCGGTGAAGACTCACAGGTTCACCTCGCGGTGGGCAGCAGGTTCGAGGACATCGAACTGGTTCAGATCGTTATCGCCGAGTCGTTGACTCGTCTTCGACTAGATGATGACGAGTCGGAGGACATCGCCCTGGCAGTGCGCGAAGCCGTGGCCAATGCGATTAAGCACGGGAATCGGGAAAACCCCGACAAACGGGTGGAGGTCGAGGTGCGGCTCGATGGGGTCGAGATCGAGATCAGGGTCACCGACGAGGGGCGAGGTTTCAACCCGGCCGGGATCCGCGATCCACGGGAGACCGAGAATCTCTTGCGACCCGATGGTCGCGGGATCTTGTTCATGAGAGAGTTCATGGATGACATCGATTACACTTTTCTGGATGAGGGCGGGACGGTCGTGACGCTGCGAAAGCGCCTGGTGTCCTGCTCGAGCGAACCCACAAAGGAGGAAGAAGTCGAATGAAAATAGACGCGCGGCACGAAAAGGGGGTCACCATTCTGGAGCCCCGCGGGAAGATAACAATCGGTGTTGGCGATGTGGCGTTGCGCAATGCCGTGGCGGAAGCGCTGACGGCTGGAGCAAGCGACATCCTGGTCAACCTGGAGCACGTGACGACCATTGATTCCTCGGGAATCGGTGAGCTGGTGTCGGCCTACACAACGGTGACCAACCGCGGCGGCAAGCTCAAGCTGGAGAAGATCCCGCCAAAGGTCAGCGATATCTTGCAGATCACGCAGCTCATCCAGGTTTTCGAAATCTACGACGATGAGAAAGAGGCGGTCGACTCGTTCTAACGGCAAGACCCTACCCCCAGTACATCTGCTGTAGGTCGTAGCGT
>JAOTZA010000282.1 GCA_029861655.1 Acidobacteriota bacterium
CTAGAGTCCGAACGGTTGCGGCGCCCTTGTGGCGGAAATGGTCGAGCATCGCCTCTGCCAGCTTTCTTCCGACCGCCTCGCCACGCCGCTCGGGGTCTACGCCCATGACCTCGATCCAACCCGTTGGCTCGTCGAGACCGAATTCACCCGATCGCACCTCACCCAGCATAAACCCGACGACGCGGCCGCCGGCTTCAGCGATCGCCGAGGACTCCGGGTCACGGCGCAGGTAATAGCCGAGTCTCCGCTCCCAGATATCCGGCCGGTACGAGCCACCTATCTTCTCGTCGAGTGCCACGATCGGTTCGATATCGGTATCTTCCAGCGCGCGAATCCGTACTTTGTCGGGTGATTGAGCCATACGTCTTGTTCTCGGGACCTAACGAGCGCCGAATGCGCCACGCCGTTCGGAGTCTATCCTCTGTCCGGGGCCAGCGGTGGTGGCTTTCAGCCGGTTTCGGCAGCCACACGGTCCACGTGCTCGTGAGCGTGATAGCTGCTCCTTACGAGTGGCCCGGATTCGCAGTGTGAGAATCCCAGGCCGAGGGCCAGATCGCGGTAGGAGGCAAATTCGTCCGGATGGACCCAGCGCTCCACCGGAAGATGCCGTGAGGTCGGCTGTAAATACTGTCCGATCGTCAGGATCTCGACCCCGCTGGCTCGAATGTCGGCGATCGTCTGTTTCACCTCGGCGGGATCTTCCCCGAGCCCAACCATGATCCCCGTCTTGACCCTGCCCGGATAGTCACCTGCATCGCGCCACCGGGCCGCCTCGGCTAGAAGGTCGAGCGAGCGCCGGTAGCTGCTCCCGGGACGCGCAGACCGATACATACGAGGCACGGTCTCGACATTGTGCGAGAACACCTCCGGTGTCCCCGCCAGGACCGTTTCGAGGGCATCGTCAACACCGCGGAAGTCCGGCGTCAACAGCTCGATCGCGGTTTCATCGTTGAGCCGGCGGATCGCCTCTGTGGTGGCGGCAAAATGATGCGCTCCTCCATCGTCGAGGTCATCCCGATCAACCGAGGTGACCACAGCGTGCCGAATCCCCATGGCGTGAACCGCCTCGGCGACCCGACGTGGCTCGTCGAGGTCTACCCCGGGGCTGGGCCGACCCGTCGTCACCGAGCAAAAACCGCAGCTGCGGGTACACACATCACCCAGGATCATGAAAGTGGCGGTCCCGTGCTCGCCCCAACATTCATAAATGTTTGGGCAACGTGCCTCTTCGCAAACAGTATTGAGTTGGAGATCCTGAACCAGTCTGCGCACATCGTGATACTTGCGGGGCGTCTTGAGCTGAATTCGCAGCCACTCGGGACGCGGCTGCCTTTGAGACGGCACTTCATTTCGACCTATCTGCACCAGGGACTCGCTCACGAGACACAGTCTAACTCGACAAGCCGGCGTCCGAAGACATCTCCAAATGCCAAAGCGCAGATCGAGGCGACTTCTTGGAGTGCAGGTCGGTTACCAGTGAGTCGTTCCACCGAGGTCATCTCCACGTCCTGCAAACCGCAAGGCACGATGTCCCGGAAGTAGGAAAGATCCGTCGAGATATTGAGCGCAAAGCCATGGGTCGTCACCCAACGCGACAGGTGGACCCCGATCGAGGCGATCTTCTGCTCTCCGACCCAGACGCCGGTCCAGGGCTGTCGAGTCCGACCCCTCGCCTCGACGCCAAGACTCGCTAGTGTCCGAACAAGGACCGTTTCGAGATCGGCGACATAGCGTCGGATGTCTCGGCGGTCCGGGTTGAGATCAATGACCGGGTACCCCACCAGCTGGCCCGGTCCGTGGTAGGTGACCTGTCCACCGCGATCGGTCTTCTCGACCGAGGCACCACGAGCAGCGAGCCGACCTTCATCCACCAAAACGTCCGCCATACCGGCCGAACGCCCCAGCGTGTAGACGTGGGGGTGTTCGACCAACAGCAGGCTGTCGCCGTCCTCTCCATTGCGAATTCGCTGGCGAGCCCGCTGTTGCAGCGCCACAGCATCTCGATATCCGACGTGGCCTAGAAACCCCCAGGCCAGGGCCTTTTTCGACGACTCCGGCATTGGAAGATCTTAGCGTCACCGCCACGGCCGGCGATGGCCGGCGACTTAATCAGATTAATCGAGATTTCTGTCTGAAAAAGGGGGCCTGGGACAACTCCTATGTGAAGAAGTGCAGAAGAGCGTCCAATTCAGAGCGCTCTAGAAAGGAGACAAATGAAAATCAAGACGAGTCTGCGCGCGGGCGAAGGTTCACGACCGGTGGGCGGCGAGCCGTAGTCGAATCGAGTTCGGCTGTTCCTAGGGCGGCTGACTCTCCTTTTGCGGAGTACGTTTCGGAGCTTTGCCGCTACGCATCGCTGCGTCGCTCCAAGATTCCGCACCCAAGCCGTGGAGCCATGGGTATGGTAGCCTTATGTCAAGGTTTACCCGCTACGGATGGCTGTTCTAGAAGCACCCGCGGATTCTGTTGTCGCCAATCACGATTGGAGGCACTTTTATGAGAGCCTCAAGCCCCGAGCCACAGGGCTGTTACAACGCTACCGGATCCCAGGCCAAGACGCCGAAGATATTCTGCACGACACGCTGCTGCTGTTTCTGACCAAGTGTCCGCCGGTCGACGATCCCTCGCTGTGGATCTTGGCCACCCTCAAACGCCGTTGCGGGATGTATTGGCGCGAACACCGCAGACGGCTGCACAGGTCGTTTGAGCCAGCTGTTCTCGAGGCGCTGGCCGAACCGGTTGCTCCCGAGCAGCATAAGGCTGCCTTGCGCTATGACCTGGAGAGGGCGCTGGAACGGCTGCCCGAAAAGCGGCGGCGCGTTCTCGAGGCACACTATCTAGACGGCCGCACACCCGCCGAGACGGCGCGACTGCTCGGTTATCGACAGTCCGGCATCTACAAGGTGCTCGACCGCGGAGTCGCGGGTCTGGCTCGTGAGATGGACACTCGAGGCTTCCGCGCGGAGAGCGGATGAGCGATAGGACTCTACATCCCAGCCACGAAGAGCTCGAAGGCTTTTATCAGGGTCGGCTCGGCGCACCCGAGAGCCGCAACATCGTACGCCACCTTCTGGGTGGATGCGACTCATGCAAGGAGGCCAGCACCAGACTTTGGGCGGAGAATCTGGGATCTCGCACCTCCCTGGATAGCCGTCCAAGAGCCGACTACGCCGCGGCATTCGACCGCGCTGCAGATCGTGCTGTGATGACCGCCGCAGCCCTCGAACACGAGCGGCGCGCGGCTCCGGCACTCCTCGAAGAGCTGGGACGCCATCCGCCGGAGCGTCAAGAACTCCTGGTGAGAAACAGTGCTACCTATCAGACCTATGGGCTATGTGAGTTTGTGCTGCGGAGGGCTTTCGAAGAGGGCTTTCGGGAGCCGTCAGTCGCCGTCCGGTGGGCAAGACTCGGAGTCCAGCTCTCCGAGCTGGTCGAGGCTGGGCAGTATGGAGACCTGATCGTCGTCGACCTTCGGGGACACGCATGGGCGATTCTGGGGAATGCGCATCGCAACGCCTCCCAGCTCACCGAAGCTCGGAAGGCCCTGACATTCGCGAGTGAACTTCTTGAGCAAGGCACGGGCGACCCCTCTGAGAAAGCTCGTCTTCACAGGTTCGAGTCGATGCTCGAAGCCACCGAACGTCGGTACCCCGAAGCCCTGACGGCGAACCAACGTGCACTGGCAATCCACCGACGGTTGGGCGATTTGCACCTGGTCGGTCGAGACCTGAGCCAGGAGGCCTTTATCCGTGCCCAACTCCAGGACGAAGAAACGGCGATCGGCCTATGGGAGGAGGCGCTCGAGAAACTCGAAGCCGGGCGCGAGCCGCGTATGATTCAGGTTGTTCGCCATTCGCTGGCTGTCTCTTATATCAACACCGGCCGACTGAGCGAAGCAGACCGCGAACTCACCCGGCTGCGGCCCGAATACGTCGCCAACGGACATACCGTGGATTTGCTGCGGTGCGACTGGGCGATGGGTCAGTTGCGAGCCGCTCAGGGTCGAGCGTGGGAAGCCGAAGAGTTCTTCACCCACGTGCGCGACGGCTTTGTCGAGCTCGAGATCCCAGTCGACGCGGCCCTGGTGAGCCTCGACCTGGCACAGGCACTCTTTGATCAGGGCAAGGTGGGCAAGATGCGGCAGTGTCTCTCAGAGGCAATTCCGATTCTCCGCGGTCTGGGGATCCACCGCGAGGCGATCGCGGCGCTGACTTTTCTCAAGAAAACGGCGGACATGGATCAGGTCACCGGAGTGGTCATCCGAGCCACGGCGCGCTTCGTCGAAGAGGTGCGCGACAACCCGGATCTCGTGTTCAAGGCCCCCGCATTGGCCTCACAGGACTAGCAGCC
>JAOTZA010000283.1 GCA_029861655.1 Acidobacteriota bacterium
ACTGGAGCCCGCCCAATGCCTCGGTACTGCTGGTCGAGCGGAACCCGAGGAAATCCTCCCGGTTGAGAGCCAGCCCGCCGATCAAGTTGAGCTCCATCTTGTTGGTCTGGATGACGTGGCGTCCAAAGCCGGCTGCCAGCAGCGAGCGCAGCTCCAGACCCAGCTCTTCGTTCTCCTGGAACTGGAGAATTCCGCCTGCAAACCGGCGATTCTTCAGAAAGCGCTGGACGCCGCCGTTGAGTGACTGCCGTCTCGTTCTCTCGCCGTCTTCCTGGTCGATCATGGTCGAGCTGAGCCCAAAGCTCCTGAGGTATCTCCGGGTGCGATAGCGAACCTCCGAGGCGACAGTGAGCTGGGTGGACTTGTTGGCGCTGGTGACGTTGAAGCCGAAGTCGAGCGAGCCGTCCAGGCGCTTCCAGCGCGACTCTTCGATCGGCACCATTCGGACGACCGCCGGCATGTCGAGCTCGGCGCGGTCCTGGTCGGTTTGGACCGTCAGCCGGCCGTCTTGCGCCTCGGGGTCGAGAGAGCCGAAGAACTTCTCACCCGTCTCCAGTTCGACCTCCAGGCTCTGGTGGCTCGAGATTCGCTCGACATCCTCCCACTCGATCGCGATCGTGCCCATGGAGTCGGTCTTTAGAGTCAGTCTCCCTTGCACCAGGCTCTTGATCTCGCCGGTGATCCGGTCGCCGTTCTTCATGAACACCTGGTCGGTCTTCTCTGCCGCCTGGAGTTGGTTTCCCACAAGAATGCATGTCACGAGCAGAATGAGCCACAGCCTGTCTACAACCGTTCGCTCGAAGCTCACTTCGGCTGAGCTCCACTCGGTCCAATGTAGCGGCCGAGCTCTGTCTCGGCCGAAACGGCCTACCCGATCCAATGCAGTTTGTCCCGCCAAGACCGACGTCTCCTAGAAGCGGAACTCGACTCCAACCTGTGGTCCACTCGTTTCCATATCGTAGGCAAAGCGGCTGAGACCCTGCCCGTCTTCGTAGTCGATGTCCAGAATACGGTATCCCAGGCCAAGGGCCGTGCGGTCGTTCAACTCATAGACGAAATGCACCGCGGCGTTCCAGGTGAAGTCCGAGCCGACCCCAAAGCCGCCGACGTCGCCGCGGAAGTTGAACCACCATTTGTCGTTGATTTCCGACTGGAAACGGCCGCCCACGAACGGATCGACCCAGCTTTGGTCGCCGGCGATCCGGTTCAAAACGGGGCCCGAGAAGTCGGCCTCGACATCGATGTCGACATAGCGGCCGCCAAAGAGCACTTCGAAAGTGTCGGTCAGGGCATAGCCGGCGCCCAGTTCGAGGATGAGCTGGTCGACGTCGACATCGATTTGCAGGCGGTCCGTGGTCTGCCCGATGCCCAGAAAGACCAAGTCCGCCAGGACCGTCCAGTCCCCTTGCGCCGCTTCGAAGTGGAGAAGCGCTCCCGTTTCCAGGTTCTCGAAGATGTCGGCAAAGTCGACCTCGGCCGCAGCCGTCACCCCGCGTGTCGTCACCGCGCCATCGAGACCGGCGACCCAGCCGTAGGGGGCAAATGAGTATTCCCATCCCTGTGCGTGAGTCGGCGGTGCCAGGGCCACCATTGTCGCCATGGCTACCGCCCCAAGAACAAGGATCTTTTTCGCTTTCAACTCCATCTTCCCTCCTTCGAATCAGCCGGAAACCGGCCTAGAACTTCACCAGATAATGCTTTGCTTCGAGGCAGACACCAAAGGCCTTCTTGAAACCTTCGATCTGCTCCACCGTCGCTTGCTGTTTCTGTTCGGTCTGCTGTTCGACCTTCCGGCTGGCCTCGGCCTGAGCCCTGCGGCGGGCTCTTCTAGCGCCAATCAGACCCGCGGCGGCGCCCCAGGCGGCGCCTTCACCGGCATCGTTGCTCGCGATCTCGCCGATCAATGCGCCGGCGGCCGCTCCACGCACCGCGCCGGCAGCTCCGGCGCCCTGCCCTGACTGGGCGATCTGATCTTTCTGCCGGTCAGCTGATTGTTCGGTCTGCTTCATCTTCTTGGCCAGATTGAAGGGATCGCTCTTGGTGTTGTCAGCGGCCCAGCTGTAGCACTCGGCTTCGTGCTTGGACTGCTGCTCCGAACTCTGGCCGGCTGCCGGAAAGGCATAGACGCCCACGGTGGCCGCGAGGGTCTTTTGTCCCGAGGGCTCGGAGACCGGCTGGGTCTCGGCGGATCCCGCCGCAACCAGACCGAAAAGAAGAACCGCAAGACACGTAGATGTAGATTTCATTTTCATATCTCCCGGTTCAGTTGGCTTTTTTTGGCATCGGCGTACAAGAACCGAACACCGACACACTCAGACCGTCCCTCGCCACCGCGATCGAAGCCAGCCCGTCCTGCTGTGCGATGACAAAGCTGAAGGCGCGACCGTTCTCGACTCCCTGAAGAAACAACAGATCGCCATCGCGCTCGAGGTTCTTGATCGGCGTAGAGCGGTTCTCACCGCTGGCTTCGGTGGTGCTGAGGCGGTTCTTCTCGAGGTCGACTTCGATGAACTGCGGCACGTTGAGGTTCCATGGGGGCTGGCTGGTGCATTCTCCGAGGAGGGTGCACACGGTCACTTCGACGGCGCTGCAAAGAAAGTGCTTCGAGCCGGTGAGATCGTCCGCCTGAAGCGCCGGCGCCACCAGCACCGCCAGTAGCAGTCCCAGGCCGATCGTAGAAAGTCTCGATCTATTCAAAACCAACCTCCTGTCCAGTTTCCTCAAGGCAGCACCCAGCTGCCGTTGAATTTTGTGTCCCGCCCGGCGATCTTTCCTTCTTCGAAAGCGGACTCCCAGAAGAGCCATTCGACTTGGAAGGCGCCGCCGATCCCCGCGTACTTCCCGGTGCCGCCGACGACCAGGCCAAGGGCCTCTCGCGTTTTTCCGTCGGGACCGGCTATCGTTCCACCCATCTCCATGAACAGCTGGTCGTCGTCTTCATCGGCCCAGATGCAGCGTCCGACGCCGCCGGTCTTCTCGTCGCTCACTCCGACACAGCGGGTCTGAAACTCGCGCGCCATACCGGTGTCGGCGTTGGTGACATTGGCAGGGCCCTCGAGTTGGTACACGGACACCCGAGCACCTTCCATCTCGACGGACTGGGAGGTCCCTTCGACGGCCCAGTCGCCTTCGAAGCTCCCTTCCTTGACGAGTTCGCCGGCCTGGCCGGGTGCAGGCGCAAAGACCGTGAGCAAAAGAATGCCGAGCAAACGAATGAGCTTCCTGCTCTGGTGGTTGGCATCAATCATGTTGGTGTGTCGTCCTGTTTGAATGCGGCTCCGGTTTACATGCATGGCTCGGGCCAGCACCCCGACGTGAACGGGAAATCCGCCAAGCTCCGAGATGAGCAGGTTTGGGCCGAGGGGCCCGGGCTACGCGAGAACTGAGGCTCCTTTGATGACATTGGCGGGCAGGACATCAGGTGCCGGTGTCGCTTGAAGGTACTTGATGCTGCTCAGTGGAAACACCAACAGGGTACCGTCTGCTTCGATGGAGAGGTGCTCGTGCTCGAGCAGTTCTTCCGTCTTTTTTGTCACCCAACGCGGGTCCGTCTGGGCAGGGAACGAGAACGAGAGTCTCGTGCCGTCGTTGAAATGGATGGTCAGGGCTCGATCATTCTTCATTGTGGGTTCCTCAAAAACCTGCTCTCAGATAGAGCTCGAAGCCGTCGATCCGATAGCCGACCTCGCCGGCGGCGAATCTCCGCTCGACTTCGACGCTGACGTCCAGCAACTGAAAGGCGAGCCCGATGCCGCCATGCTTGAAGGTCTCGTGCTCGACAGCCAGGGTCGCGTCGATGACGCTTGCCTTGCGAATCTCCTCGATTCCGCTGACCGAGACAAAGCGACCGATGCCGCGAAAGAGGAACTTCTCTCCCAGGGGTTTTCTCAGCTCGAAGCCCACCAGGGGTACCGGAGCATCGACCGCGAGATCGGGGTTGATCCCCGAGCCTTGCTGAGTCGCTCTCAGACCCAGACCGACGTCGATCCCGAGTTGCTGTACACCGGCGTTGACGCCGACGACCAGGTTGTCTCTGGCGATCCACCAGTAGGTGTAGGAGAGTTCGAAGACGCTGGTGTCGAAGAAACCGCTCACCTCCGAGTTCGCGGTGAAGGTCCGGTCACGCCACGTGATGTCCCTGGGGACGGTGGCCGAGGATCCACGGTTGAGCTCGTAGAAGAGCACATTGAGCTGTTGGCGCGGCTTGAAAAGGAACTGGCCGCCGAACCGGAACAATTGGTCCGAGCTCGCGAACCGGAGATCTTGCTCGAAGTTGACGTTGTCCCCCCGATTCCCATCGAGCTCGTCCGCCCGGACATCGGTGTCGACACCGATGAAGTAGCCG
>JAOTZA010000284.1 GCA_029861655.1 Acidobacteriota bacterium
TGTCATCGATCGAGAACTTGTTTTGACCACCATTCGATGAATCGTTGAAAGTGATCTGCCAGTCTCTCGTTGGGAAGCTCGCCGAGGACGAAGTGTCCTGGGCCTTGATCCGGAGGTTGTTCTCCTTGATGCGGATCGTGTCAAAGCCAAACGACTCGCCGTTGACACAGTCTTGGCCGATGCAGGCCGAACCGTCGACGATCAGGTCGTCCAGAATCACTTGGTCGGCGGTCGCTGCCGGGGCCAGGGTCAGGGCGGCCAAAGCGAACAGGCCGGCCGCGGTCCAAAGGGTGCTCTTGAGTACTTTCATGCTTTTCTCCTCCCGGTCTTTCTATCTGTTGGACTGCTGCGGCCTGCCGTTTGTACCGTCGGCCGATGTCGTTCGTTTTCTGTTGGTGGCCGTCTCGGGCGCCTGCGCGACTCGTTCGAGGGTCGAGGCACCGTCGGCATCTTCAAGGGCCACCCCGCCGGACGCCGCCAGTGCAGCGTCAGCCGCTCGGGTCGTATGAACGTCCCCTACAGTCGCTCCCCGCCGCTCGACCGCACCGCTGGCGACCGCGCTGTCCGAGTCGGCCGCTTCGGCTCTCGCTCTCGACGGCATTGCCACGAGATCAGCGCCCAGCGTGGACCCCGTTCCGGACCGAGTCGCTTCCGGCTCCACGAGATCGGGGCTGGCGATCGAGCCGCCACGGATCGCGAAGCTGCCGGAAAGTGCCCGCCAGGCATCGGGGGCACGGCCGCCGTTTTTGGCCGCCGAGACCCTGAGCCTCTTGCTTTCGGCCTCACTCGGAACTAACTGAAGCTCCCAGCGGTACGCGCCGTCGGGCAGCGGATACCCGTTGGCGTCGAAAAGGCCTAGCCGTGGAGTCTCCCAACGACTGAACTCGCGGGTCACGGTGTGGCCGTTTCCGTTGACTCTGAGGAGTGCCCGCTCAAACGAGACACTTGGTTGGAATATCACGCCTCCGCCGTGGGTCACGGCCGTAGCCTGCTCGGCGGCATCCGCCGGTGCGGACGCAATGATCAAAGCCATCGCTACCAGCATCGCCGCCGACAGGTCGCCCCTCTGAAACATCTTTGATTTCAAACAATTCTCCTT
This sequence comes from Acidobacteriota bacterium, assembly GCA_029861655.1. Lineage (GTDB taxonomy): Bacteria > Acidobacteriota > Thermoanaerobaculia > Multivoradales > JAHEKO01 > JAOTZA01. Next base: position 1,100 of record JAOTZA010000284.1, read on the forward strand.
TCCATCAACACGATCGGACTAGTGTCTCACAGAACTTACACTCTTTGTAATAGCCATTTCACTATCAGGTGCCCACCGCCTCCCGGAAAGTCGCGGTACAAGAAAACCACCGCGCCAACCGGATCAAGGAGACGCGGCATCCGGGGGCGGATCGGTGGCCGCTCGGCACGGTGGACCGTTGCGGTAGCGGGCCAGGCGGGAGCGCGGTCCTTCGAGGGCAGCAACCGGATGGCTTCCCGACTCCGTCAACCCGGTGATCGCCGTCAGCGCTTCAGCCTGCCACTCGGCGGCTTCATCGCAGCGGCCAAGCTCGGCCAGCGCCTCGGCAACCAGCTCGGTATCCATGACGCTCTTGCGCGCTCCATGAACCCGCCTGGCGAGATCGAGAGCCCGCTCGCCGTCCCGCATCGCCGGGTCTGGGCAGGCGGCCAAAAGACGCGACAGCGAGAAGGCGATGAGTCCGCTCGACGGGATGATCGCGAGTGCCTCCTCGAGTTGTGTTCGTGCTTGTTCGTAGCGCCCGAGATCGACCAGCACTCCGGCCCGACCGATACGGGCCTCCTCGCCGGGTGGTCCGAGTTCCGCCGAAAGCGCGAAGTGAGTCAGGGCGTCGTCGTGACGTCCGAGCCGGCGGAGCACCGCCGCCAATTCGTAGTGCGCGGCGGCGTCGCGGGGAGCATACTGGACCGCCTGCCGCAATTCCCCGGCCGCTTCCTCGAGCCGTCCCCGACCGGCCAGCAGCAACCCGAGGTTGTACCTCGCCGCCACGTTGCCAGGACCGAGTCCGATCGCTGCACGGTACTGCTCAATCGCGGCTTCCACGTCACCCTCCTGCGCCAGAGCCGAACCCAGATTGACCCTGGCCGAGACGCTGGCGGGATTTGCCGCCGCCGCCGCGGCAAACTCCTCTACGGCTTCCGCATAGCGCTCGGCTCCAAAGGCGGCTTGCCCACGCAACAGGTGGACCCGTTCACCGGTTGTCAGCCCGGCGAGAGAGTCGATCAACGGGTCGGCGGGGCGCACCCCCACCGGGCCTTTCTTGGCGATCAGCTGGCGCGCTTTTTCTTCTTCACCCATGGCGCGGTAGGCCATGGCCAGCGGATAGTAGAGCCGATCCGCCTCCGGGACGTAGTCGAGCGCCCTCTCGAGCCCGGCCACGGCCTCTGGATATCGCTCCTGGGCTAGATACGCCTCACCCAACACCGCATACGCTGCCGCCGAAGCCGAATCGAGCTCGAGAGCACGTCGCAGAACTTCTTCGGCAGCCTCGGTCTGGTTGAGCGCCAGGTAGACCTGCCCCAGACGCACCAGCGCCGGCGGCACCTCGGCGAAGATCCCCAGCGCGCGTTCGTATTCGGACACGGCCTCCTCCAGCCTCCCACCCGTCTGGAGCAGGTAGCCCAGGTGGTAGCGCCAGCGGAAGTCCCGTGGCGCCAGTCTGATCGCTTGGCGGTAGCAACTTTCGGCCGGCTCGGAGAGCTCGTAGGCATGGTAGAGCCGCCCCAGCTCTCCCACCGCCTCGCCCTTCTCCGTCTCGCTCGCCTTGCCAGCGAGAACCGAAGCGGCGTGCGATTGGAGAGCTGAGATCTGCTTGGCGACCACCGGCTCGAGGCCGGTCAGATCGACCGTCGGCAGATCGGGCGAGTCGCCGGTCCCGAAGGCCGTCTCTTCGCACCAAAGCGGCGTGGCTCGGAAGCCCAAGACACAGACCCCTACGACCACCGCGATCCCGAGAAGAGCTCGGCGCCACGTATGGGCTCCGAGACCCGATGGCCTGGTTTCTCTCTCGAACATCCGCTTCGGTCACGGAGTCGCTAGGGGATCAAACTCGGGTCGGTCCCCGCATCCAGCTCGCCACCCGCACCGATTTCGACGCCGTTGAAGAAGATGATCGCGACCCCGGCCCGCAACGTCAGAACGCCGTCGGGGCCCAGCACCAGCAAGTGCTCCTGGACCTCGATCGTGTTGCACACCTCGTGGAACTCGGATACCAGGACCACGCCAGTGAGTGCGAGATTTGAGCCATCAGCAGCGGCACAGGCGATCACCTCGAGCGTGTCGGTGGCGGTGCCGCTGTTGCCGGACGACGAGATCAGATCGGCGGTTTCGTTGTCGAAGACGCCGACCGAGGGAGCGCGGACCTGGACCGAGATCGTGCAACTCGCCATAGCACCCACCGTGCCGCCGGTGAGTTGGACGGTGGTGTCGAACGGGTCCGCAGTGACCATCCCGCCGCAGGTATTGACGACCGCCGGTACCGGGGCCACCAGGAGGTCGAAGGGAAGCTCATCTATGAACGCAAGAGCGGTCACCGGGCTCGGGCTCGAGTTGGCAATGGTGAATGTCAGTGTGGTGTCGAAGCCCTCGCCGACCATGTCGGGCACAAAGACCTTGGAGAAGATCGGTGGCGCAATGATCTCGAGATCCGCGGTAGCCGGTGGGGCGACGGCGACACCGAAGATCTCCAGGTCGCTGGTCACATTGGGGAACACCCCACCAACGGCGCCAGCCGGGACCGAGAGGTCCACCGAGAAAGTGCAAGAGCCACCCGGCAGAAGGTTGCCGCCGGTCAGCGTCAGGACCGAGGTCCCGGTGACCGACGAGCCCACACCGCAGGGCTCGGTCGGAAGACCCGTCGCCTCGAGACCCGGGAACACGGCGTCGAGATCGTCGGTGAAGGACAGATCGACTATCGAATCTGTGGTCGAGAGGTTTTCGATAACAAACGTCAGAACTGGAGTCCCGCCCGGCGCGGTGGGCCCGTCGAACTCCTTGATGAAGTTGAACGAGTTGACCAGAAGCACGTCGGTGGCCGGTTCGCCGGTCACCGCCAGGCCGTCGATCGTTCCGGTGAGCGACGAGGTGGTGTTGGTGGCGGTGGTGCCGATCGGAAGCGGCGCCGGGACCGTGACATCAACGCTGAACGAACACTCCCCGCCGGTCAAGCTGCCGCCCGAGAAGTCGAGCAGGCTCGTCCCGGTCAGGGTGCCGCCGCAGGTGCCGGTGTCATACGGCGGGACGGCCGCCAATCCGGCGAGGGCAGCGTCCAGATCGTCGGCGAACGCGAGGTCGCTCGCTTCGTCGAAGGCGCCGAGAGTGGCGATCGTGAACTCGAGGATCACCATGCCGCCGGGAATCACCGGATCATCGATGAACTCCTTGGTCAGCGAGAGCTGACCGGTGGCGACCTCCAGGTCGTCCTGGGCTTTGGGGAACGGCAGGGTCATGCCGCCGACCGT
>JAOTZA010000285.1 GCA_029861655.1 Acidobacteriota bacterium
GGTTTTTTGGGCCCGAGCGCACGAGGGCAACCGCGGCTGGATGACCCTCTTCCAGGACTGGGCAGAGGCCTGGAACACGAACGTTTCTTTCGTCGAGGCCTTTGAGACGAAGATCAGGTTGCACAGCTGGAAGTTCCGTGAGTTTTGTGCCGAGACCTTGGATCTGCCGGTGGACTGACTGGGGACGCCGGACAGACTTGTTCGGCAGCTGACGAGGCGGAGACAAATCGGTCCAGCTGACGAGAACCAATCTCGGACCTGGACTCAAGAGCCCGGCACCGAGCGGCACGTGAGTCTGATTCCGCCGGTTTAGGGGATAAGCTCCGCCGGTGACGACCTCCTCCTTCCTCTGGGGCTACTTCCGTCGCTACTCTGCCTGGGGTGGGGTGGCGGCGGTGGCGATCCTGGTTTACGCGATGTCCTTTGCAGCGGCGGTGTCGTTGTTGGAGCCGATGTTTGGCGACGTCCTCCAACGTCCCGAAGACACGCCCTCGATCGCGGCGAATGAGGACTCGAGTGACTCGCGCTCGGTCGCCAATCTCAAGAGGCTGTTGCGTGACGGCTACGAGAGTCTCGAACGACGGTTCGAGATCGACTCGGAGACCGTTGTGTACTTCGTCCCGATCCTCTTTGTGATCGTCCTCCTGATTCGAAGCCTGGCGTCGTTTGTCAGCGGTTATGCCTTCCAGCGGATCGGTCTGGGGATGACGACCGACATGCGGAACCATCTGTTCCGGAGGATCGTAGGCCAGTCCAGCCGGTTTCACGCTCGTCATAGCTCTGCCGAGCTCATCAGCCGGGTGGTCAACGACGTCTCGGTGATGCAGAACGCGGTGTCGACCCGGATCCTGGATCTCTTTCGCGAATCCGTGACGCTTTTCTTTCTGGTCTACATGCTTCTTTCGACCGACTTGCGGCTGGCTCTCATCTGCCTCGTGACGACACCTCTCTTTCTCTACGCCCTCTTCCGCTTTGGCAAAGGGATGCGCAGCACAAGCCAGCGCAGCCAGGAGCGAATGGCCGATCTGACGATGCTTCTTTCCGAAGCCACCCGCGGGCATCAGGTCGTCCAGGCTTTCGATATGGAGGACTTCGAGTACCAGCGATTCAAGCTGGCGACTCGGCGACACTTGAGCGTGCGTCTGCGCGCGCAGGTACTGAGCCACGCCTCGGGCCCGGTGGTCGAGGCGTTGGCCGCCATCGGGCTTGCGGCTTTTCTGATCTACGCCGGGCGCGCCATCCGCACGGGGGCAATCGATCCCGCGACGATGGTGGCGTTCATGTTCAACCTGGTGGTGCTCTACGATCCGGTTCGCAAGCTCAACAAGGTGAATCTGATCGTTCAAGAGGCGCTGGCGGCGGTGCGGCGGGTGCGTGATTTGATCAGAGAGCCCAACGCGATCGCCCAGGCGGTGGGAGCCCGCCGGCACGAGGCGTTGACCGAAGGAGTTGCGTTCGAGGGTGTGACTTTTGCGTACCGCGACCAGGCGGTGCTCTCGGAAGTGGACCTGAGGATCCCGCTCGGTGAAACGGTGGCTTTGGTGGGACCGTCGGGGGCCGGAAAGTCGACGCTCGTCAACCTGCTGCCACGTTTCTTCGACCCTGATTCGGGTTGCGTCACCGTGGACGGGATCGACATCCGCGAGCTGACTCTCAAGAGTTTGCGCGGGTTGGTGGGCATCGTCACCCAGGACACCGTTCTGTTCGATGACAGCGTGCGCAACAACATCGCCTACGGACGCTCGGATCTTCCGCTCGAGACGGTACGCAAGGCGGCTTCCGCAGCCTACGCCGACGACTTCATCATGGAGTTGCCGGAGGGTTACGACACCCGGATCGGTGAAGGAGGGTCGCAGCTCTCGGGGGGACAGCGGCAGAGGATGTCCATCGCGCGGGCGTTACTCAAGAACGCCCCGATCCTGATCCTCGACGAGGCCACATCACATCTCGATACCGAGTCCGAGCTCCTGGTCCAGAAGGCGCTCTCGAATCTGATGGCCGGCCGGACCACCCTGGTGATCGCACATCGGCTGTCGACCGTAGTATCCGCCGACCGCATCGTGGTGATGGAAGGTGGGCGGATCAGCGAGATAGGCACCCATCGGGAACTACTCGAGCGCGGCGGAACCTACCGTCGCTTCTACGATATCCAGTTCGATATTTGAAGCGGGACGGGAATTGTGGTGACAGGCTACTTAATTATCGGCATTTACCGGCCGGGTAGCAGATAATTAAGTAGCCTGTCACCGCAATTCCCACAATTCCCACGAGGCTTAATGTTTTGGGACCCGGTAGAGCCGGATCAGGTATCGCTTGAGCTTTCGAAACAGCTCGGGATCGACGATCTCGCGGTTCTTCTCGAACTCGGCGCCGACCTTTTTGCTCACGAGTCTGGCTACCCGCGGGTAGCGGCCGTCGAGCGAGTCCCCGAGGATGGAGAGCGAAGGCTCGACGTAGTTCTTGATCCATTTGGAGGCCAGTTCGAGGGTCGGCAGTGTGGCTTCCGTGATATCGGTCTCCCGGATGAGCTCGAACCCCGAATCCCCGGCCTTGCGGTCGAATTCCTCTAGCCGATGGCCGCTCTTGGCGGCCGGACCCTTCCCGGCGCAATCTCCGTCGACGATGAAGTAGTCGGCCAGCAGGAGGTGGCCTCCCGGGGCGACCCTCTGGACACACGGGAAGTAGCTGTCGAGCCAGATGTACTGGGCCGACTCGCTCATCAAGATGAGGTCATAAGGGCGCTCGGGCCGGAACTCTTGAAAGCGCGTCAGATGAAAGGGGAGTCCGGTTCGCCGCGTAAAGACGTCTCGTTGATACGGATCGGGGGAGAGTCCCTCGACCGAGTATCCCCTCTCGGTGAGAAGACGGCTCGTCGTACCGACACCTGCGCCGACATCGACAATCGAGTGGACACCCTCCGGTATCCAGGAAACCAGCTCGTCGGCGTAGCGCTGCTGTGCCCTGGCCAGTCCCGCGATGTTGCGCTCTTCGTCCTCCCACAGACCGTAATGGAGATGCTCGAGCTCGAGCACCTCGTGCAGAAAGCGCAGCATGGTGTTGGTCTTGACTCGGCGGCGCTTCTTCCCCAGCAGGCCAAACATCCTCTTCGATCCGCCCGCCATCGTTAACAGCTCCATCCGCTGACTTCGATCACCCTTTCAGGCCTCTAGCGCTGTCGGCGCTGGCTCGGGGGAATTGCTTGCGGTCTCCAGTGGAACACCCTTCCACAGATCGTGAAACCAGAACCATGAATCCGGTGCTCCACGAATCCAGCTCTCCGCGAGCCGGTGGCATCGGCCGGCCAGCTCTCTCACCCGTTCGTCGCGGTCGCCGGTCTCGGAAGCGTGGAACGGCGGGTGATAGACGAGACGGTAACCTCCACCGACCTTGGGGAAGGTGACCGCGGGGACGACTGGGCACCCAAGCCTCACGGCCAGTTCGAAAACGGCTGTCGAAAGCACCGCCGGGCGGCCCAGAAACTCGGTCTTGATCCTGGGCTCCGAGCGGGTGTGCTGATCGATGGCCATGGCGACGCAGCGGCCTTTCTTGAGGGCCTTGGCGGCGTAGAGGAGGGTGCGGTTGCGGGGCAGCCATTCGTTGCCGCAGAGCTTGCGGTTTGCTTGTAGGCGCCGTGCGAGATAGGGGTTCTTGGGCTCACGGCCGAGAGCCAGGATGGGGACGCCCTCGAGCGCCTGTTTGATCGCGCCGAGCTCCCAGTTGCCGAGGTGGGCGGTGACCAGGATCACTCCTCGCCCTTCGTCCGAGGCCTTCTGGATGTGCTCGAGGTTGTCTGGCTCGAGGAGCCCGGCACGCTTCGGCTCGAGATAGGAGGTCGAGGTGAGGAACTCGACCACCGAGCGCCCCAGATGGAGGTGCGAGGCGCGCGCGATACGGCGGGCTTCCGTCTCGTCGACGCCTAATGCCCTCCGCGCGTTCTCGACGCTCATGGCTCGGCGCGGCGAGAAGAGCCAGGCCAGCCGGCCGAGAACCGCGCCCATCCGGAGTTGGCCCCCGATCGTCAAGGGCCGCAAGGCCAGGGTGGCTGCGGTCACGAACCAGGCCTCCGGCCGGTAGAAGAACTTTTTGAATCGGCTGCGGCGCCGCCGTGGCGGATTCCCAAGAGACGATTGGCTCAAGAAAAAAGCCTACCACTCCCAAGATGCCGCTAAGGTCGTGGGGCCCGGCCTCCCCACGACCCCGGATCCACTTCTATACAAGTGGCTGGCACCTTGGAGATCCACTTCTATACAAGTGGCTGGCACCTTCGAGCACCTTGTCCCGGTTGCCAGCGGGTCGACGAGGGTTTGTTCTTCTTTTTCGACGACGCGGCCT
>JAOTZA010000286.1 GCA_029861655.1 Acidobacteriota bacterium
ACGTCCGCTGCAGGGGCGCCTCGACGCCTTGGCGCGGCTGTCGGCCGATGCCTGCCGACGCTTTCATTCGAGTTGCCTCGGGGCGGGTGTCATCGTCTCGGTGGCGGGCGCGATCGACCCTGAGGAGGTGCGGCGAGAGGCCGCGGATCTCTTTGCCGCCCTCGACCAGGAGCCTGCCGCCGCCGGTGTCTCGGTGCCCGAGTGCGAGGGGCTCAGCGACACCCGAAGGATGTACCTTCCGCCGCTCGGGGGTCAGGCACACCTCCATCTCGGTGGGTTGACGATACGTCGCGAGGATCCGGAGCTAGCGGCTCTCGAGTTGTTGGGTGTGGTTCTGGGGGCGGGGAGCGGGCTGACGGGTCGTATTCCGAGGAGGGTTCGCGAAACGGAGGGGCTGGCCTACGCCTGTGACGTCAGTGCCACGAGCGGTGCGGGTCTCGACCGAGGTTTCTCCCAGATCCACATAGCTACCGGTGAGGACCGGGTCCGGAAGGCGGAAAAGGTGGTCTGGGAGGAACTGGACAGGCTACTCGACGCTGGAATCCGAGAACGTGAAATCGAAGAGGCGCGCTCGTTCCTCCTGGGACGCGAACCGTTTGGTCGCGAGACGGCGAGACAGTGGTCGGCGATCCTGGCCGAGGCCGAATTGTTGGCTCTTCCCCTCGACCAACCCTCGGTCTTCCGTCGGCGTCTCGAGCAAACCGAGCGGTCCGAAGTCGAACGCATGGCGCGCCGGTTCTTCTCGCCATCGAGCCTCAAAACGACGGTGGCGAAACCCGCCGTTCGCGGGACCTCGAACGGCGCAAGTCTCACTCCCTGAAGACCTTCTGGAAGACGGCTTTGTTCTCCACAACTTCTGTGGAAAACCCTGCGGAAAAAGGGGGGTAAAAAGCCGCTATCTGCTGAAATCACAAATGATGCAGCGTTTTGACCATCCTCTTGTGCACTTCGCGCAAGCCGTTTGTTTTCAGTGTTTTGAAGAAATCAGCCTTGGCTTTCTCAGCGGCTCGCAGACGCCGCGTCGAGTCTTTTCCACAGAGAACGCCGTGTCTCGATGTCAGACCCTCTCCCTAAGTTCTTGCACGGCGGTAATTTAGCGATGGCTGGCAGGGCTCGGACTGCTCTCTGTTGAGGCGTCGGGAGTGAGTTTTGGGTCTGGGTCCTGGTATAGTTTCGGCTCCATCGCGAGAGAGTGTCGAGCAAGAAACCCCGATGAAAGAACCCGGCGAGGGAGTGGCGGAAAACGGCGTGGCTTCGAGGTCTCCTCTGGACACGCGCCATCGGGAGGCCGGGGGCCGCATGATCGAGTTCGCAGGCTGGGAGATGCCGGTCCAGTATTCGGGTCTCATGGAGGAGCATCGGGCGGTGCGCACCGCTGCGGGACTCTTCGACATCTCCCATATGGGTGAGGTGCGAGTCGATGGAGGCGGAGCTGAGAGTTTCCTTCAGTACCTGACCCCAAACGACGTTTCGAAGCTGGTTCCGGGCCAGGCGCACTACAGCGCGCTGTTGAGCGAGGAGGGAACCTACATCGACGACGTTCTGGTCTATCGATTGGGTGAGACCGAGTTTCTACTGGTCGTCAACGCTGCGAACAGGGCCGGCGACTTCGACCATATCCGAGAGTTGGCCCAGGACGATGTCACGGTCGAAGATGTTTCGGACGACTACGCCCTGCTGGCTCTTCAGGGCCCGCGCGCACCGGAGATTCTTTCCCGTCTGACCGCGGCCGAGCTGAGCGAGCTCAAGTACTATCGATTCCTCGACGCTCAGGTCCACGATCGACCGGCTCTTGTCTCGCGTACCGGATACACCGGCGAAGACGGCTTCGAGCTGTATGTGGCCCCCGAGACGGCCCCGTCTCTTTGGGACGCCTTGATGGAGGCGGGCGCCGAAGCCGGACTGAAACCGGCGGGGCTCGGTGCCCGCGACACTCTTCGGCTCGAAGCGGGGATGGCGCTTTATGGCCACGAGATCGACCGGTTTACTTATCCCTGGGAAGCTGGCCTCGGATGGACCATAAAGCTCAAGAAGGGAGCGTTTGTGGGCAGCGAGGCTTTGGCGCGGGTCAAGGCCGAGGGCATCCGACGCCGCCTGGTGGGTTTCGAGATTCACGGCCGTGGAATCGCGCGGCAAGGTCATACGATCTGGGTGGACGACGAAGAGGTCGGAGCCGTCACCAGCGGAACCTGGAGCCCGACCGTCGAGAAGGCGCTTGGTATGGCCTATGTGCCGAAGGCTCTGGCCGCGGTTGGCACGGAACTGGAGTTCGATGTTCGAGGTCGAAGACTCCAAGGGGCAGTGGTCGAGCTGCCGTTTTACAAACGGCCCAAATGAGGTGGAGGAGCGACGTCAAGATGTATCCAGCAGACTTTCTATATTCCAAGGACCACGAGTGGTTGCGCGTCGAAGGGGATGAGGCCGTGCTCGGAATCACGCATTTTGCCCAGGAAGAGCTAGGTGAGGTGGTCTATGTCGAGCTGCCGGAGGTAGGCCAAAGCTTCGACGCGGGGGAGGAGATCGGCACCATCGAGTCCGTCAAAGCGGTGGCCGAGGTCTATGCAGCCGTGGCCGGAGAGATCGTCGCGGTCAACGAGGCCCTGGTCGAAGCGCCGGAGAAGCTCAACGACGACCCGCACGGTGATGGATGGCTGGTCCGGGTGAGGCCCTCGGGCGCCGTTGAGCAAGGTGAGCTGATGAGCGCCGAGCAGTATCAGGAGTTTGCCGAGACGGGATAGCCGTGCGTCTCGAGATAGCGATCCTCGGCTTTCTTCTTGTTTGCTGGCTGCTCTTTTTCTCCTTGGCGGTCGCCGGGTACCCGCTGGCGGGCACCCTCCGTGTCGGGCTCTATCCGCTTTACGGGCTGGCGGTCTTCACGGGTTGGCTGATTGGGAATCTGATCGTCTATCGCTCGAAGGAGCGGTCGCCCTCTTTTCGCCGACGGCTGATCCTTGGTTTCCTGCTTTGCCCCGGAGGCCTTTTCTACCTTCTCTGGTCGCTGGCACCGGAGTCCACACGTGAAGCGGCGCCCTTTGCACCCCTTTACGCGGCCGTCATCTTCGGCATCTTCTTTCTGGTTCCGGTGAGCTTCCGCAAGAGCTCCCCCTCGCACTCGTTGGACCGGCGCTAGCTCACAACGAGGCCGTGAAGACTCCTACCACGGGCTGCTAGGCGGCACGCCTCGCCAACATGGCGTCGCCGTACGAATAGAAGCGGTAACTCCGTCGAATCGCCTGGTCATAGATCTTTCGAACCTCTTCGGTACCGCAGAAGGCCGACACCAGCATGAGAAGGGTCGACCGTGGAAGGTGGAAGTTGGTGAGCATCAGATCGACCACGGAGAAACGGAAGCCCGGTGTGATGAAGAGTTCGGTGCTGCCTGGCCCCGCCACGATCGCCCCCTGGCCCGACAACGAAGCGGATTCCAGCGCCCGCACCACCGTGGTCCCGACCGCGACGATCCGCCGGCCCTCGCGCCGAGCTGTTTCGATTCCCCGAGCGCAACCGGGGGTGAGTTCGTAGCGTTCTTTCTCCATTGTGTGCTCGTGGACCAGACGTGTGGTGACCGGTTTGAAAGTTCCGATTCCTACGTGAAGAGTCAGGCGCTCGATCTCGACACCACGCCGGGTGAGAGTGTCGAGGAGCTCTTGGTCGAAGTGCAAACCTGCGGTTGGGGCTGCGATAGCCCCGGGTCGCTCCGCGAAGACGGTCTGATACCGGTCCCGGTCCTCCTCGGTGTCGGGACGTTTGATGTAGGGAGGGAGCGGCACGTGGCCGATACGAGCGAGATGGGGTTCGATGGGTTCAGAGAAGCGGATTTGGTAGCGGCCGTCACCGGCCCTCCCGATGACGACGGCCTCGAGCTCGCCATCGAACACGATCCGGCGCCCCGGGCGAGCCCGGCGGCCCGGTCGGGCCAGACACGTCCAATCGAGCTCGGAAAGTCGCTCGGCGAGGAGGATTTCGATACGGCCGCCAGCTTGGGTTTGTTCGGTCTTCAGATGTCCAGTCTGCAAGCTTCCGAAGACTCGTGCCGGAATCACCCGGGTGTCGTTGACCACGACAAGGTCGCCGGGACGGAGGATCTCGGGAAGATCACGAATCGTCTTGTGTTGCGGCGGGTCGCCCGTCGAATCCAGGAGCCGCGCCTCGCCGCGTGCCACCGGTGACTGGGCGATGAGCTTGTCCGGAAGCTCGTAGTCGAAGTCGTCGGTGAGCATGCTCGTTCGAGAGGACTCAGCCCCCTGCCGATCGAGGCTGGCTACGGTCGCGCAGCCCGTCGGCCAGGAGATTGAACGCAATA
>JAOTZA010000039.1 GCA_029861655.1 Acidobacteriota bacterium
GTTTCGTAGAGGATTCCGAAGCGGTCTTTCTGGAGTGATGATGGCCAAGAAGAAGACAAAGACGATTCAGATTCGCCAGGTGCGGAGCCCCATCGGGCGTCCGCCAAAGCAGCGTCAGGTGCTCGACAGCCTGGGTTTGCGCAGAATCCGCCACGTAGTCGAGCGTCAGGATACGCCGGCTGTTCGTGGGATGGTGGCGAAGATTCCCCACCTGGTAGAGATCGTAGACAGCGCCGAGGAGTCGAGATGAAACTGCACGACCTTTCTCCCGCCAAGGGTAGCCGCCGACAGAAGAAGCGTCTGGGGCGCGGGCCCGGGTCGGGAACCGGTAAGACCGCCGGTCGCGGTCACAACGGCCAGCGATCGCGCTCCGGCTTCAGCCGGCGGCGGGGTTTTGAAGGTGGACAGATGCCGTTGATCCGGCGCGTCCCAAAGCGCGGTTTCACCAATATTTTTCGGAAAGAGTGGGCGATCGTAAATGTGGACCATCTAGCGGATCTCGACGGCGATGTGTCGCCGGAGGTTCTGGTCCAGCGCGGTCTGGTGCGAGCCGGGTTGCCCGTGAAGGTTCTTGGTGACGGCGAGGTCGGCAAAGCTTTGACGGTGAGGGCTCACAAGTTCTCGAGCGGCGCCCGCGAGAAGATCGAAAAGGCCGGCGGGAAGTGCGAGGTCATCGGCAAGTGAGCGGAAGTTTCCGAAACATCTTCGCGATCCCGGATCTGCGCAAGAGGTTGTTTTTCACGTTTGCGCTGCTGGCCGTCTATCGGATTGGCTGCAACATTCCGACACCGGGTATCGACCCTCAGGCGTTGCTTGAGTTTATGGAGTCGGTGAAGGGCACCCTGCTGGGCATGGTGAATACGTTCACGGGAGGGAGTCTCGAGCGTATCGCTGTCTTTGCCCTTGGGATCATGCCCTACATCACGGCCTCGATTGTCTTGCAGCTGTTGACGGTGGTCTGGCCATATCTTGAGAAGCTCTCGAAGGAAGGTGAACTGGGCCGACGCAAGATTACCCAGTACACGCGTTACGGCACGATGCTCATTTCGATTGTCCAGTCGCTTGGAATCGCCATCTGGCTCGAGCGGATGACCACTCCTGGTGGGGCGTCGCTGGTACCGAACCCGGGACTCGGCTTCAAGGCCATGACGGTTCTGACGTTGACCACCGGCACCGCGTTTGTCATGTGGCTTGGTGAGCAGATCACCGAACGGGGAATCGGCAACGGAATCTCGTTGGTCATCTTCGCCGGCATCATCGTGGGTCTTCCGGGCGCCATTGTGACCACGATCCAGAGCATGCAAAGCGGTGCCTTGTCGCTCTTCCGGATTCTGTTTCTGATGGCTTTTATGGTGGCCACGACCGCTTTCATCGTCTATATGGAGCGTGCTCAAAGGCGCATCCCGGTTCAGTACGCCAAACGAGTGGTAGGTCGGAAGATCTACGGTGGGCAGAACACCTACCTGCCACTGCGGGTCAACACGGGAGGTGTGATCCCGGTGATCTTTGCCAGTTCGGTGGTGATGATCCCGGCGACTATCGCGGGCATGTTCAGCAACCAGTGGTTGCAGGACATGGCTGGTTCGCTGGCGTGGGGACAGCCACTTCACTACCTACTGTATGTCGTCTCGATCATCTTCTTCAGCTACTTCTATGTTTCGATTATCTTCAACCCGGCGGACACGGCCGAGAACATGCGGAAATACGGTGGTTTTATCCCGGGGATCCGATCGGGAAAGCGGACCGCGGAGTACATCGACCGGATCCTGACCCGGTTGACCCTTGTCGGAGCGGTGTATTTGTCGGCTGTTTCGGTGATACCCGAGTTTCTGATCAGCGGTGTCCGCGTGGGTGGTCTGCCATGGATCGGCGGTGCTCTCGATACGTTTCTGCCCGAGTGGTTTACACGCGGTGTCGGAGTCAATTTCTACTTCGGCGGCACATCGTTGCTGATCGTCGTGGGTGTGGCGATGGATTTCGTCCAGCAGGTCGAGAGTCAGTTGGTGATGCGCAACTACGAGGGCTTCATGAAGCGGGGCAGGGTTCGCGGCCGGAGGGGCTGAGGGCGCCGCGGTGCTTTGGAATGAAGAATGCAGAACGATCTTGCAATCCACGAGCCTTGCGTCCCTGCGTGCATTGGGTCCTACGCGATGACTGACAATCGTACAACTACCACCCGGATCGTCATGCTGGGCCCTCCTGGAAGCGGCAAGGGGACTCAGGCGGCACTGCTATCCGAGGTCCTCGGTGTGCCGGCGATCTCCACCGGAGAGATGCTGAGGCAGGCGATCGAGACGGGTAGCGAGTTGGGTCTTCGTGTCGCTGAGATCGTCGGCTCGGGGGCCCTGGTCGACGACCCGACGATGGCCGACGTGGTGCGTGCGCGTCTTGCGCAAGACGATGCCAAAGACGGCTTTCTTCTCGACGGCTATCCCCGGACGATCGAGCAGGTGAGAGCGCTGGATAGAATCCTCGAGGAACTCGGTGTGGCGCTCGAGATGGTGATCTTTGTCGATGCTCCCGAGAGAGAGCTGATCCGCAGGGCGCTGGCTCGCCGGCGCGAGGACGACACCGAAGAGGTGATCCAACACCGGCTGACGGTCTATCGGGAGAAAACACAGCCTCTCGTGGAGCACTATCGCGAAAAAGGGCAGCTCGAAACGGTCGATGGGGACAAGTCGATCGCCCAGGTGGCGACCGCGGTACAACACCTCGTGTCGCGGGGAAGCAACTGATGGTGTACAAGACACCGGATGAGATCGAGCTCATGGACGAGGCGAACCGCATCGTCCATCGGGTTCTGGATCGGATGTCGGTTCTTATCGAGCCTGGCATCACCACTGTTGCTCTAGACATCGAGGCCGAGGCCATGATTCGCGATGCCGGTGGTGTTCCCGCCTTTCTGAACTATCGCGGGTTTCCGGGAACCCTGTGCACGTCGATCAATGATGTGATTGTGCATGGCATCCCAGGCGAGCATGCCATGGAGATGGGCGACATCGTCGGGATCGACTGCGGTGTCGTCTTCAAGGGCTACTACGGGGACGCCGCGAGAACCTATGCGGTAGGCGACGATGTGGACGAGGAAGCGCGGAGGCTTTTGACGGTGACCAGCGAGTCGTTGGAGCTGGCAATCGACGCCGTCCGTCCGGGAGGCCGGCTTTCCGACATCGGCAACGCCGTCGAGAGTCATGTCGAGGCGCATGGTTACTCGGTTGTCCGGGAGTTTGTCGGCCACGGCATCGGCACGGCGCTTCACGAGGAGCCCCAGGTGCCCAATTTCGGAGCTCCTGGTCGCGGCTTACGCCTCAAGCCGGGACTCGTGTTAGCGATCGAGCCTATGGTCAACATCGGGGACGCCGGAGTGAAGGTCGATTCAGACGGCTGGACCGCGCGAACCAAGGACGGCTCGTTGTCCGCGCACTTCGAGTGCTCGGTTGCGGTGACCGAGAAGGGGCACAAAGCGCTTGGACGCCTGGCGCAGGCGGCGTAGAAACAGATCGGGAAGAACGAGGACGAGTTTGGCGAAAGAAGAAGCAATCGAAGTAGAGGCAACGGTCAAAGAACCGCTGCCCAATGCCATGTTCAAGGTAGAAATGGAAAACGGCCACACTGTGCTCGCGCACATGTCCGGGAAGATGAGGCGGCATTTTATCCGCGTACTTCCAGGGGATCGAGTCAGGGTGGAACTCTCGCCCTATGACTTGAAAAGAGGCCGCATTACCTACCGCTTGCGGTAGTGAGTAGTAGCCAGTTGTAGCCAGGGAAGGAAGTAAAGAATGAAAGTTCGTGCATCAGTAAAGCGCATGTGCGCCAAGTGCAAGATCGTACGTCGCCGAGGGGTTGTGCGAGTGATCTGCGAGAACCCGAAGCACAAACAGAGGCAAGGATAGGGACTTACGATGGCACGAATCGCTGGGGTAGATCTGCCCCCCAACAAGCAGGTCAAAGTCGGTTTGACGTACATTTACGGTATTGGCGACGCGCGCGCGGGAGCAATCCTGGGCAAGGCGAAGGTCGGTGGCTCGACGCTCGTAAAGGATCTGACCGAGGATGAGGCGCGGTCGATCCGCGACGTCATCGAGGATGAAGGGCGGGTAGAAGGCGATCTGCGCAAGGAAGTCACTCAGGATGTCAAGCGATTGATCGAGATCGGTTCCTATCGTGGTATCCGTCATCGTCGTGGACTGCCGACCCGCGGCCAACGCACCTCAACCAATGCTCGCACCCGAAAGGGGCCACGTCGCATGGCGGTGGCGGGTAAGAAGAAAGTCAAGAAGTAGGGAGATTTCGAGAGGATGGCAAAAACAAGCTCCGGCGGAAAAGAACGCCGCAAGAAGGAAAAGCGGGTCGTGCCCCACGGTGTGGCGCACATCAAGGCCACGTTCAACAACACGTTGATCACGATTTCGGATCCCGAGGGCAACGTCGTGACATGGTCCTCTGCCGGCCGTATCGGCTTCAAGGGCTCGCGCAAAGGGACACCCTTCGCCGCCCAGGTTGCCGGCAAGAATGCCGGTTCGCAGGCGCGTGACATGGGGATGAGGACGATCGACGTCGAGGTTCGTGGCCCCGGAGCGGGGCGGGAATCGTCCATCCGGGCGCTCGCGGCCGCGGGTCTAGATGTCAAGACGTTGAGGGACGTAACACCGATTCCGCATAACGGCTGCAGGCCTCCGAAGCGGCGCAGAGTCTGATCGCAGAGCAAGGAGAAGAGAAAGTGGCACGATATACGGGACCTGTTTGTAGGCTTTGCCGCCGTGAGAGGATGAAGCTGTTCCTCAAAGGCGATCGCTGTTTCAAGGAGAAGTGCGCGATTGAGCGACGGGGATATCCGCCCGGCCAGCACGGCCAACGGCGGGGCCGGCGTCAGATGGGTTACGGCATCCAGCTCCGCGAGAAGCAAAAGGTCAAGCGCATCTACGGAGTGCTGGAGAAGCAGTTCCGCAGCTATTTCAAACGCGCGGAACAGCGCAAGGGCATCACCGGAGAAACGCTCTTGTCGATGCTCGAACGTCGTCTCGACAACGTGGTCTACAGCCTCGGCTTCGCCTCGTCGCGTGCGCAAGCGCGCCAGCTCATCCGGCATGGCCACATCCTCCTGGACGGCCGCAAGAACACGATTCCGTCCTATCAGGTCAGGGTCGAACAGGAGATCGCCGTAAAGGAGGCGAGTCGCAAGAACGACTTCATTCGCTCCAGTGTGGAGACAGCGCGTGGTCGCGGTATCCCAACCTGGCTAGAACTCGACCCTGACACTTTTACCGGCAAGGTGATCGCTTTGCCGTCGCGTGACGAGATCAAGCTGCCGGTCGAAGAGCAGCTCATCGTCGAACTGTACAGTCGATAATCAGAGGTTCCGGTCTCGATCGAGACCGGTAGCAATAAGGAGTACTTGAAAATGCTTTGGAAGGGATTTCAGCGCCCCAAGCGTATCGAAGCCGATCGGGAGAGTCTGACTGAAACGTACGGTAAGTTGTTTGCCCAGCCGTTCGAGCGTGGTTTCGCCACTACCGTCGGCAATGCGATGCGTCGCTGCCTTCTATCGTCGATCGAGGGTGCGGCGATAACAGCGGTCCGGATCGAGGGCGTCTTGCACGAGTTCTCGTCAATCCCCGGGTGCGTGGAAGATGTGACCGATGTCGTTCTAAACCTGAAGGAGATTCCGCTGCGCCTCTTTTCCGAGGAGCCCAAGACCATCGTCATCGACGTCGATGGGCCGGGTGAGGTTCTCGCCGAGCACTTCGCAACGGACCCGACGGTGGAGGTCTGTGACCCCTCCGTGCATATCGCTACGCTCAACGAGGGCGGCCGATTGCAACTCGAGGCGCATGTGGGGCAGGGGCGCGGCTATGTGAGTGCCGAGAAGAACTTTGACGAGGCTATGGGCCTGGGCTGGATTCCGATCGATTCCATTCACAGCCCGATCAAGCGGGTCAACTACCGAATCGAGGCGGCCCGCGTCGGTCGTGCGACAGACTACGAACGCCTGGTTCTGGAACTGTGGACCAACGGCACCGTGACTCCGGATGAGGCGGTGTCCCGCGCCGCAACGTTGCTCAAGGACCAGTTGACGATCTTCATCGAGTCCGAGGAGAGTCTGGCCGAGGAAGCTGTCCGTGAGGACAGCGAGACGTCTTCTGCCGTTGACGTCGTTCTAGAAAGACAGATCGACGACCTCGATCTGTCGGTGCGTTCGACAAACTGTCTGAAGAACGCCAATATTCACACCTTGCGGGATCTGGTTCGCAGGAGCGAGCGCGACATGCTGGAGACCAAGAACTTCGGCCGCAAGTCGCTGGAGGAGGTTCAGGAACTGCTGGCCAATCTCGGTCTTTCCTTCGGCATGGACGTTGGTGAGGGTTCCGGGGCCGCAGCCTAGTCGCCTCGAGGAGATACGTCATGAGACACAACGTTCACGGTAGGAAGCTCGGCCGGACGACGGCGCATCGCAAGGCGCTGTTCCGCAACCAGCTCTCGTCTTTGGTCGAGAGCGGTCGGATTCGTACGACCCTTGCCAAGGCAAAGGCCCTACAGCCGCTGGCCGACCGGATGGTGACACAGGGGAAACGCGGCACCGTCCATGCCCGCCGGCTCGTCCGGCGCTGGATCCCCAAGCGCGATACGGTGAGCAAGCTCTTCGACGAGATTGCGCCCCGCTTTGGCGAGCGGCCCGGTGGCTACACGCGGGTCATCAAACTGGGTCCGCGAAAGGGCGACGGGGCCGAGATGGCGGTTCTCGAGTTTGTCGACCGCGGCGAAGAAGCGGGCGACTCCAAGGCCAAGAAAGAAAAGAAATAGGCCACTGGGGCTGTGTAAACCAGGGGCTAGGAGGCCTAGGCTCCCGCCTCTTTTTGCTTGGCTGCGTCGGTGATGATCTTGTTCTGAACCGACTTTGGCACTTCTTCGTAGTGCGAGAACTCCATGTGGAAGTTGGAGCGCCCTTGGGTCATTGAGCGAAGGGCCGGCTCGTAGGTCAGCATTTCGGCCAGCGGTACCATCGCCTTCACGATCTGCTTATTGCTCTTGGTCTCCATTCCCTGCGGTTTTCCTCGCCGCTGGGAGAGATCGCTCATGATGTCGCCCATGAACTCGTCGCTGGTCGAGATCTCCACACTCATCACGGGTTCGATGAGCCGCGCCGCCGCTTTGCCCATGGCGTCCTTGAAGGCCATCGATCCGGCGATCTTGAAGGCCATCTCCGATGAGTCGACGTCATGGTATTTGCCGTCTAGAAGACGGACGCGGAAATCGACGACCGGATAGCCGGCTAGAAAGCCCTTCATCCGAGCCTCGGCGATTCCTTTGTGGACCGCGGGTCTGTACTGTTGCGGGATCGAGCCGCCGAAGATCTCGTCTAGAAACTCGAAGTCCTCTCCCTTGGGGAGTGGCTCGATCTTGATCGAACAGTCAGCGAATTGACCACGGCCCCCCGATTGCTTCTTGTGGCGCCCGTGGCCATCGGCTGGTTTTCGAATCGTCTCGCGGTACGCTACCTTGGGCGCGTGCAACACAACCTCGACTCCAAAGCGTTGCTTGAGCTTGGCAACCGCGATTTCCACGTGCAACGCACCCGTGCCGGCCAGAAGATACTCACCTGTTTCGCGGTCGCGGTGGCCGCGAAGAGTCGGGTCTTCTTCCATCAGGCGATGTAGTGCTTCGCCGATCTTTTCCTCGTCGCCTTTTGCTTTCGGTTCGATGGCATAGGAGATGGCGGCTTCGCGCATGTAGATCCAGCCGAGGTTGACCGGCTGGTTCTTGTCGCAGAGCGTATGTCCCGAATGCGTGCTCTTGAGCTTTGCGACCGCTCCGATGTCTCCAGTCACCAGCCGGGAGATCTCTTTGCCCTGCTTGCCCTGTATAGCCAGGAGATGTCCTACTCTTTCGTCGGCCTCCTCGGCGGTGTTCCAGTAGTTAGTGTCCGAGACCAGCTCGCCTCGCATGACACGCAGCAAGGACACCTTGCCGGTGAACGGGTCGCTCATCGTCTTGAAGACAAGCGCAGCTGTCGAGCCATCCGCCGTAGGCTCGACTTCGACCGCCTCCCCTCCGACGTTCGTGGCAGGGAACATACCGCGCTCGAGAGGTGAAGGCATGAGCTCTACGATGGAGTCGAGAAGCGCCGAGCTACCGATCCCATGAGCCGCGGCGCTCAGTGTCAGCGGAAAGATCTTGCGCTCGCGGATGGCTTTCCGGAGGCCGCTCAGCAGTTCCTCTTGGCTGAGCGAGCCCTCGTCAAAAAACTTTTCGAGCAGCTGGTCGTCGGTCTCGGCGACCGCCTCGATGAGCTCGTTGCGCCGCACCTCGAACGTCTCCTGGAGCGCCTCGGGAATCTCACCGGCGGTGGCTTTCCCGCTACCGTCCCTTTTGAAGGTGTTTGCCTTGCTGCCAACGAGGTCGATAACCCCCTCGAAGTCATGTTCAGTGCCGATCGGGATCTGGAGCGGAACGATTGCGCGGTCAAAGCTCTCCCGAAGGCCACCCAAGGCCATGTCCAGGTCGGCGCGCTCGCGGTCCATTTTTGTGAGGTGGAGCATCACCGGGACGCCTGTTTCGGCGGCGAGGGCCCAGACCTTCTCGGTCGTGACCTCTACTCCGGAGGCCGCGTTCACACACAGCAGAGCTGCATCGGTGGCTCGGATAGCCGCGCGGCTCTCGGAGAAGAAGATCGCGTAGCCGGGGCAGTCGACGAGGTTGATCTTGTTCTTCTGCCAGGGAACAAAACACGGTGCGAGACCGATCGAGATCTGTCGTTCGATCTCCTGCGGGTCGAAATCGGTCACGGTGTTGCCGTCCTCGACTCGGTTGAGGCGATTGGCCACGCCACCCGTGTAGAGCAGGGCGCTAGCGAGCGTGGTCTTGCCGGTGTCGTTGTGACCCACCACCGCCAGGTTACGGATCTTTTCTGGACTTTCCACCTGCATGTCTACCTGACCTCCTGAGCGATTCCTGCGGGTTCAGCTGGCGGGCTCAGCGGCCCGGAGCGTCAGGAATTCGCGAAAGAAAACAGCCTCACGAGGCGCAAATCCTACCACACCGAAATGTGGGACCAGGAGGCGCGGAGTGGGGCTTCGGCCTGTCGGAGGGCTCGACGGGCTGGTTGTTTTTCGAGTGCCCGGAGAGCGCGATCATAATAGAATGGCTGTTCGCGGCCGGGGAGACCCGGTCAGAAAAGGGAGGATAAGAATGTCGATTCGATTGTGGAAGAGCCATCGGGGAGGGCGTAACACTGAGCGCTTTCTGATTTCTGCCGCCTGCTTGTTGTCAATCTGCACAGGTTTTTCGACTGTGCCGATTGCGGCGCAGGAAGCTCCGGCACGTATTGCGGTTGTGAATCTGGATGTAGTGATTGCGCAGTCGCCGGCCGGCAAGGACCTGCAGGACAAGCTCACGAAGTTTCAGGAAGTGACGCAGGCAACCGGTGAAGCGAAGACCAATGCCGCTCGCGAGCTGCAACAACAAATCGTGAACGGGGCCAACAGCCTGTCAGAGGACCGGCTCGCCGACTTGCAAAAGCAGCTGGAAGACGCGCAGATCGATCTGCGCCGCTTTCGCGACGACAAGCAGCGCGAAGGCGAGAAGATGCAGGAAGAAGGGTTGAAGATGATCGAGCAACAGCTCGAGCCTGTCTTCACCCAGATTCGCGATGAGGGCGGTTACGACTTGATTCTCAACAACGTCCCCGGGGTCGTCGTGATGGTCGGGCCCAGGGTCGAGATTACGGGGGAGGTCATCGAACGCCTGACCTCGGCGACACGCACCGACGGCGGTTAGGCACCTAAGACGACGTTGCGGGGACGCTACGAACCGGGCCCAGTCTCTCCAGCGCGGGTCCTAGCTCCGTCACCGGACCGACAGCGACGATCGCGATGCGGTCTGTGGAAAGGTGTGTCTGGGCGCATCTCTGAACGTCAGCCATGTCCACGCTTCGGATGGAGTCCTCGTAGGTCGAATAGTAGTCGTCTGGAAGTTCGAAGACGGCGAGATCGTACAACCGCGCGGTGACCCCTTCGAGGGTCTGGGTTGAGTAGGGGAAGGTGCCCAGCAGGTAGCTCTTTGTTTCGGCCAGTTCGACCTCTTCGACGGCTTCTCGCTGCAGTCGCTCGATCTCGCGCAGTATCTCGGTCGCCGCCGCGGCGGTGTGCTCGGTGCCGACGGCCGTCGAGACGACAAAGGGTCCGGCGCCGCTCCGCTTGGCGAAGGAACTCCCCGCTCCGTAGGTGTAGCCGTGCTTCTCCCGGAGGTTGATGTTGATCCGGCTCATAAACCGGCCGCCGAGCAGACAGTTCATCACTGCGGCTGGGATGTAGTCGGGGTGGTGTCGCGACAAACCCACGTGCCCGAGGCGCAGCTCGGTTTGAGGAGCGTCGGGCCGATCGACAATAGTGATCTCGATTCCCTCGAGCTCTCGGTGATGGAAGCTCGGCAGTGCAGGTGGTTCGAGAACCGGCCAGGCCGCGCAAAGGTGCTCGAGCCGTGGAAGAAGAATGTCGGGGTCGATATCGCCGCAAATGATGAGCGTCGCTCCGCGGGCCGAGAAGTGATTCTTGTGAAACTCGGCAAGATGCTGGCGTTCGAATCTCATTACCGTTTCCGCGCTGCCGATGATTCGCCTTCCATAAACACCATCGCCGAAGACCGCGCGGGCGAAGTGAAGATTGGCGAGCGCCGAAGGCTGAGTGCGGCGACGTTCTATCTCGGCCACGATCTGGCTCTCGAGCCGATCCACCTCGGCTTCCGGGAAAGAGGCCTGGGCGGCGACATCGTTGACGAGATCCAAGGCGGTGTCGAGATGTTCTGCCAGGACGCCGCAGCTCACGGCCGCTGTCTCCCAGTTGACTCCGGTTGAGAGATAGCCTCCGAGTTGCTCGATCGCTCGGGCGATCTGGTCGGCGGTGCGGCTTTGCGTGCCCTCGTCTTGGACAGCCGAGACCAGATGCGCGAGACCTGCGTTTGGCGCCGAATCGAACTGCGCTCCGGCCTGTGTGAGGAGTCGAATGTCGACCAATGGCGTCCGGTGGATAGGAGCGAGCAGGACCCTGAGCCCGGGCTCTATCCGATGGCTCTCAAAGCGCGGGAAAGAAAAGCTGCGAGCCGCTTCCGGTGAGGGCGGTTGGCTGCGATCAAGAGCCGGGTGGGTGGCCATCAATCCGCCTCGGCCGGAACAACGGTAACTGCAGCGCATCGGTCGGCCGCCAAGAAGTCCCCCAGCAGCGATTTCACGTCTTCAGTCCCCACCGCCCGGTAGCGGTCGGCGTCACTCTCGAGACGTGTCGGGTCGTCAAAATACGTGGTGTATTCGGACAGCAGGTCAGCTTTCCGGTCGAACGTCTGAGAACGGCTGGCGATCGAGGTCAGTATGGTGTTCGTAGCCCGGTCGAGATCCGCCTCCTCGGGGC
Source organism: Acidobacteriota bacterium (assembly GCA_029861655.1). Taxonomy (GTDB): domain Bacteria; phylum Acidobacteriota; class Thermoanaerobaculia; order Multivoradales; family JAHEKO01; genus JAOTZA01. Next base: position 11,400 of record JAOTZA010000039.1, read on the forward strand.
CATGCTCGCCCACCCGATCGAGATGAGTCTCGATTCGGCGCTCGATGTCGGCGGGATCGACTCCCGGTCGAGCAGTGGCAACTAGCAAGAACGTAGCCTCCAGCTCCATCGGCAGAACATAGGCAGAGACGTCTTGAGCGAGCTGGCGATCATGCACCAGATCGCGATATAGCGGGCTCGCCTTGCCGCCGGCGAGCAACTCGGCGAGAACATCTGCGGTGTACCAGGCGGATGTTCCCACACCCGGGACACGGTAGCCGGCATAGAGACGCGCCAGCGCCACTCGATCGGGCAATATGGCCCTTGACTCGCCCGGGGCTCGCGGGATGTGGACATCATGAGACTCCAAGCGCTGCGGAGCTGCGCACCAGGGGAGGTCGCCGAAGTACGATTCAACGAGATCCCATGCTTCCTCCACCAGGAAATCTCCCACAAGGCTCAGCACGGCGTTGGCCGGTGTGTAGTAGGTGGAGAAAAAGGCGCGGACCTCGTCCAGGGAGGCCGCTGCGATGTCGTCCATATAGCCAATCACCGGCCACCGGTACGGATGTCCAACAGGGTAGAGAAGTTCGTTCAACCGCTCCATGGCGGCGCCGTACGGCTGGTTATCGACACGTTCACGACGTTCGTTCATGACGACCTGGCGTTGAGTCTCGAGCTTGTCCTCATCGAGACCGGGAAGGAGGAAACCCATGCGGTCTGACTCGAGCCACAGGCCCAGCCCCAGTTGGTGGGCCGGAAGGGTCTCGAAATAGTTCGTGCGGTCGTACCAGGTCGAGCCGTTTGCAACCCCGCCGGCTTGCTGAACCCAGCGGAAATGGTCATTTGTTCCGACGTTCTCGCTGCCCTGAAAGAGCATGTGCTCGAAGAGGTGGGCTAGACCCGTTCTCCCGGCCGTTTCGTTCTTCGAACCCACGTGGTACCAGAGGTTGACGCTGACGAGGGGCAAACTCCGTTCGGGGAGAAGATTGATCCTCAAGCCGTTTGTCAGCTCTCGACACTCCAACTCTTGGGAGCCGTGCGACATATGTGAATCGGCCTCGGTCAGCGTTCAGCCGGAGCTAACAGCCGCTGTAGGAGAACAGATACTCCTGGATGCCGTTTCGCAGCAGGAAACTCGACTCGACCTCGAACCCGGCCAGAGCACGGCTGAGTTCGGGCTCCTTATAGCGCGGCGCAGGACGGAGCAGAGGCGATTCGACGTCGTAGATAAGGTGCTGCGAATCATGGACTTCGAAACGTGTCGGACGGTCCGGGAGCTCTTTTCGAGTCGAGATCAGCGCCAGAAGAGAGGTGCCCACTTGGCTGAAGGCCTTGAGGCGCTGTGCCACGGCGGCAATATTCTTGGGCTCGAGGTAGTTGAACAGGTCCCAGGTGAGGATCAATTCAAAAGGCTCGGCCGGCGGCAGGTCGCGATCGAGAATGTCCTCGAGTGCTCTGGCCTCGGATCTGACGCGCGGTCCACCCGGTGGGAACAGCGACTGGTGAAGATCGGCGATGTGGACCCGGCAGGAAAGGCTCGCAAAGAAGGCCACGTTGGCGCCGATCGCCGGCCCCAGGTCGAGTACTCGCCGACGCCTGCCGTCACTGAGTCGGCGAACCAACAGACCAAGGGCAAGGGATTGATGGTGCGAGGTCTCCTCGCCGGTTGCCGGAGAACTGGGACTCGACGGTCCCACCGTCAGGGAGTGGAGGAGGCGCTCGCCGGTTTGCTACCTGCGGCGGCAGCACCGGGTTTTGCGGCAACGGGTATCTGGGGGGATGGCTTGGTTATCGAGGATTTTCCCTCACCCGCGGGTTCCATGTCGATCGCGCCCTTGAATTTTGAACCGTTTTCCAGCGTCACACGGGGTGAGACGATGTTCCCTTGGACGCGTCCGGAGGCGCGGATAACCACCTCCTGGCCTCCATAGAGGTTGCCTTTCACCTGGCCTTCGACTCGGATGCTCTTCCCGTAGATGTCGGCCTTGATCTTGCCGCTCTCGCCGACCGTCACGTTGTTGTCTTTGAGCCGGACTTCACCCTCGACCCGACCGCGGATGATGAGATCTTCTTCCCCCGTCAGATCACCCTTGATAAAAATGCTCGGCCCAAGGGAGGCCACCGCAGCTGGCTGAGCCGCGCGGCTCTGCGGTCTGGGGGCTGCTGATATTGTGGGTTCGTCGTCGGTTTTCTTCCACACGTTGAGCTCCTTCTTGCCACCTTGCGGCTGTGGCACGGCGTGATGTGTGGCGTAGTGTAGCAGGGGCACGGCTGCGGGTGCCAGCCTCGAAACCGTCGTCCAAGCTCGAGCGAGGACAATGGAACGTGTGCGATAATTGCGTCGCTTGCGATTCGGCAAGAAACCTGCAACAGCCTGACTTGGAGACAACATGGGGAGATCACCGATGTCCAGATTTATTAACAAGCTGCGCAACCCTCTGCTGGCGCTGGCCGTGCTGCTGATTCTCGGCACAACGGCAACGGAGTCCCTCGAAGCCCAGGCACACGGCCGCCTGGCCCTGACGGTAGTCGATGATCAGGGCAACGCGCTCGAGGGGGCCAGCATCGTCGTGACCTGCGACGAGCTCAAGAACTTCCGGGAAGAGCAGACCACTAGCAAGAAGGGTAAGGCGACGATTGGCTTCAAAGACGCCACCAAGTTCTACAACCTCAAGGTCTCGATCTCCGGGTACTCGACCCTCGAGGCCGGGATCAAGCCCGAGGTCCGCACGACCACCAAGCGGACGGTGACCTTGGTGAAGCGAGGAGCCCCACAGGCGGCGGGTCCGAACGTCGACGCGGCGGCGCGTAGTTTCTCGCCCACCGAGCGAGCTTTCAACCAGGGCGTCGAAGCTCTGCGGGTGGGGGACAGCGCAGGGGCCAAGGAGGGCTTTTTGGTGGCTCTTGAAAAAAATCCCGATTTCGTGGAAGCGCACGCCGCGCTTTCCGGTCTTTATCTCGACGAGGGTGACTTCGCGGCGGCGCTGGCGGCGGCAGATCGAGTGGTGGAGCTTCGGCCCGAGGACCCGCGAGGTTACTTCGCCAGCTATGACGCCCACAAGGCGCTGGGAAACGCGGACGAGGCGGCCGCGGCCCTAGAGGCCCTCAAACGGCTCGACACCGGTGAGGGCACGGCGGCGATGATCTATAACGAAGGCGTCGGCGCGCTCAAACGGGGCAACGACGCAGGAGCCGCGGAGCTGTTCCGCGAGGCGTTGGAAATGAATCCCGATCTTGTCCCCGCCATGTCGGCTCTAGGCGGCATCTATATGAACGAAGGAAAGTTCGCCGAGGCGCTCTCGCTGGCGGACCGGATCGAGGCCGTCGAGCCCGACAACCCGATGGCGAGCCGGCTCCACTTCGACGCCTACAGCGCTCTGGGTGAGAAGGAGAAGGCGCAGGAGGCCTTTGAGAGGCTGGCCGACCTCGACCCAGTGACGGTCGGAAAGCGCTTCTACGATATGGGCCTGGCTCTGTTCAAGAAGGGTGACATGGCGCAGGCGATCGAGGCGTTCGAACGCGCCCTGGGAGCGGATGAGTCGCTGATTCGGGCTCACTACCACCTCGGCCTCTGCTATGTGAACCGCGGGAACAACGCCAAGGCACTTGCCAATCTCCAGGCCTTTCTGGCCAAAGCACCCGAGAACGATCCGGAGCGGAGCTCCGCCGCGGAGATGCTCCAGTTTCTCGGCGGCTGATCCGGCTGTTGAGGCTGAGCTCGGAAGCGATCCTGCCTTTCGAAGATCGCGGCCTGGTATGGCTGCTGGTTGTCGTCGTCGTTCTCACTGTGGGCGCGGCGTTGGGGTGCGGACCCGCCGCCGAGCCGGGGCCAACGCCGACGGGGGAGACCGACGCAGTGCCGCCGCAGAGTGTGACGTCGCCCGCGGCGCGGGCGCTGGCGACCGCAACCGACGCACCTCCGTTGATGACCGGTATCGGCAACAGCTCGCTGGCGATCACCACCGCTTCGCCCGAGGCTCGGTTGTATTTCGATCAAGGGCTCAATCTTCTTCACTGCTACTGGGACTTCGAAGCCTACCGGGCGTTCAAGGAGGCGGCTCGACTGGACCCCTCGGCGGCGATGGCTCACTGGGGCATCTATATGTCGCTGTCGTACAACCAGCGGGAGCATCTGGAAGAGAGGCTGGGCGCGCTGCGACGCGCCGAGGAGTTGAGCGGCGGGGCCAGCGAGCTCGAGCGCCGAATGATTCGCGCCATCGTGGCGGTCAATCGAGCCCCGAGCGGAAACGGGCAGGCGGCCTACGTCGCCGAGATGGAGTCCCTCATTCGTTCTTTTCCCGAGGCACTCGAGCCCAAGCTCTTTTTGGTCAAGTTCCTCCTGACCGAGACGGGCGGCTATTTGACCGATGCCGCTCGCCGCGAGGGTCGTTTCGACGCCATCGAGAGGGCGCAGGAGATTCTGCGACCCCTGCTCGAGAGCCACCCCGACAATCTGGGTGTGCACCATTATTGGGTTCACGCTCACG
>JAOTZA010000287.1 GCA_029861655.1 Acidobacteriota bacterium
GACATGCTTCTCTCGCGCGTGGTCGACCAGAACGCGCCGCATCATCGAGGCCGCCAGACCGTAGAAGTGCAGTCGGTTCTGGTACTTGACGCGGTCCTGGTCGACCAGCTTGAGATAGGCCTCGTGGACGAGGGCCGTAGCCTGGAGGGTGTGGTCCTGGCGCTCCTTGCGCAGGTAGCCACGGGCGAGCTTGCGCAATTCGGCATAGACGACGGGCAAGAGCTTGCTCGCGGCGTCCTGGTCGCCGTCGTTCCAGCGGACCAGTAGGTCGGTTATTTCGCCGGTCGATTTGCCGGCCAATCAGCCTCCTGCCGGGGCACAAAAATCCCGGCCCTGAGAAGTCAGGGGGCTGAATTATATCGAGATGATGGGTGGTTAGGGTTGGTTGGGCTTCTGCAAGCAGCAAAAAGCCCCGGAAGCATGTCGGGTTCCCGGGGCTCTTTGTATTGTCACTGGTTTGGGATCGGGTGGAACCTCAGTCCCAAGCGTCGGCGCCAGCCTTGATGTTGGTCTTGACCTTCATGGTGTGGGCTCCTTTCCCCTTTGGTCTCTAAGTTCCTCTTGTCGCTCCTACTAGTTAACGCGGGAAAACGGCCCCAGGATGATCAGTGAATTTGAAGAAGTGTATAGAGATGAATTCGGCGGTAGAAAACCGCCGGTTTTTGCCGAATCGAGGGAAAGCGGTGCGTTGTTCGACCGCTTTTTCTCGAAGAAAGAGACGGCTTTCGGAACGCTGTCGAGAGGCTTTGAGTCTCAAGAAGGAGTGAGATTGGGGAAAGTGATTTGTTCATGGCTGTTTACACGGACGGGGGCTGAGAAGGGCCTTCCAATCTCGCCGGCTGACGGTCTCAAACGGGGCTGGTATCGCTCTTGCTGTTTCCCAAGTGTCGATCTTCGGAATTCAGGAGCGGAAGGAAGGCACAACGTGACGAAAACAGCCGGAAACAGATTTGCCCTCGTTCTCACCATGGCCCTAGCCTGCGGTTCCTGGCTGGCGGCCGGGCTCATCGAGCATCCGGGAGTAGCCTCTGACCGAGTGCCGCTGCCGGCTTCCGCGAACGTGCAACCCGACGAAGAAGGGTGGATCTGGGCCGCCTCGCCAACCCAGGCGCCCTTGTATTCATGGTCGGATAGCGCCAGTATTCGAAAGCCGGGAGAAACGCCCGCGCCAGTAAGTGACGGCTGGGACGATTCTCTCGACCTTTCGGCGAAGTCGAATACCGGGGCCAAGGGTTAGTCACGAGGCTTCCCCGCGGCCTCGGGTAAGACCTACCTGAGTGGGTTTGATGTTGTTATGGCGATGAGGCGTCCTTTTTCGAAGGCGTGGCGTGGCGCGGTAGTGGGCACCGCACTGGTCATGGCTGCGACCTCTGTGAGCGCCGAAAAGAAGAACGTCCGTTTTGAGAGAGTTTCGCTTGGCGAAACTCTCTCAAAGACGACGGTCTTCTCGATGCTGGTCGATCGGGAGGGGTATCTTTGGTTCGGAACGGCTGAGGGACTTGTCCGATTCGATGGCAGCGAGGCGGAGGTTCTTACGCACGATCCGGATGATCCTTCTTCGCTCTCACACGACTTGGTGCGAGCGATCGTTGAGGACCGAAACGGGAACATTTGGGTCGGAACCGCGGGCGGAGGGCTCAGCCGGTTGGTCGGCCACCGGGGTGGTTTTGAGCATTTTAGGGCGGTCGGGGATACGACGTCTGGCCTCAGTAGCGATCAGATAAGGGTAATCCGTGAAGATCGGGCTGGCGTTCTTTGGATTGGAACAGAAGGTGGCGGACTCAATCGTCTCGACACCACCACGGGAGTAATCAGACAGATTCCGATCGGGGATGGCGAAAAGGAGCTTCCCGACGGCCAAGTACGGGACGTTCTAGAAGACCGGAAGGGCTCGATCTGGATCGGTATGGATGGAGGCGGGCTCGCGCGTTTGGAGTCGGGGACCGGCGAGATCACCTTGTTCCAACACGACGAGACGGGTGCTCCCAGTATCGGCAGTAACCGCATCCGTTGTCTCTTCGAGGACAGGGAAGGCCGGCTCTGGATCGGAACGTACGAGGCTGGTTTGACGGTCTTCGACCCAGTTAGTGAGCAATTCACACACTATCGTAATAAGTCTTCTGACTCAGCCAGCTTGTCGTCGGACGGAGTTTGGACGATCTTCGAGGACAGCGCGGGAACGATTTGGGTAGGCACTGACGCTGGCTTGAACGAGTGGGTAGAGGAAGAATCGTCCTTCGAAAGGCATCGCCACAGCCCGACTGACGAATACAGCCTCGATCACGATACGGTCGTGTCGATCTCTGAGGATAGGAGCGGCGTGATCTGGGTTGGGACTCTCGGTGGGCTCAACCGGTGGAACCCGCTCAGTGCCAGTTTTCAGCATTACCGGCGGGGGGAAGTCGGACCATCCCAAATGAGCGACAGCTTTGTGACTTCGTTGACAAAGAGTCATGAAGGGTACATATGGGTGGGTACCTTTGGCGGTGGTCTCAACCGACTGGATCCGAAAACGAAAGAGTTCTCTCATTTTCGGCATCAGCCGGGTGATGTTTCTAGCCTCAGTGACGACAGGCCGATGTCGCTACTTGTTGATAAGAGACGGGATCTCTGGGTTGGCACCATGGGCGGTGGTCTAAACTGGTTTGATTCGACTAGTGAGACGTTTTCTCGCTTCCGCCACAACCCGAAGGACCCCGAAAGCCTCAGTTGGGATGGGGTAACGAGCATCTACGAAGATCGAGCAGGAGTACTGTGGGTAGGGACTCACGGTGGCGGGCTGAACCAATTCGATCGTGAAAGTGGCAAGTTTGTTGTTTTCAGGAAGGATGCGTCGAATCCGAACACGCTCAGTAGCGATCGTGTGTCCACTATTTTGGAGGATACACTCGGTAATCTCTGGGTTGGCACTCGCGGAGGTGGGCTTAACCTCTTTGACAGAAGCGAGATGAAATTCACCACTTACCGCCACGACCCTGAGAGTCGAAACAGCCTGAGCGGAGATACAACATGGGTTCTCGCGGAGGACGCCAGCGGCGATCTTTGGATTGGCACCAAAGGCGCAGGGCTCAACCGTTGGCGCCTCGAAGATCGAAAGGCCAGCCGGCCGGTATTTCAGCGATACACGAGAAAGGACGGTTTAAGGAGCTCAACGATCTACGGCATCCAAGTCGATGGCGCGGGACATCTGTGGGTCAGTAGCAGTGCCGGTCTCGCCCGGTTTAACCCGGTCGACGAGACCTTCACACACTACGACACCAGCCACGGCCTGCAGAGTAACGAGTTCAACTTTGGCGCCTCGTTCCGGGCCCGTGATGGGCAGATGCTCTTTGGAGGGGTCAACGGCTTCAACGCTTTCTATCCCTCGGAGGTACGGGGCAACCAGCACGTGCCGCCGGTGGTCTTGACCTCGTTCTTGAAATTCAATGCCCCGGTCGACTTTGGGAAGCCGCTTCGGGATGTCCAGCGGATCGATCTCGGCTACAAAGATTCGGTGATCGGGTTCGAGTTCGCCGCACTCGATTACACCGCGCCGCAGAAGAACCGTTACCGCTACCGGCTCGCTGGATTCGACCAGGGGTGGGTGGAAGCGGGAACGACCCGCCGTGCGACCTATACGAATCTCGAGGCGGGAAACTACGTCTTCCGCGTTCAGGGCTCGAACAACGACGGCGTTTGGAATACAGAGGGTGTTTCGGTTGGGTTGAGTGTTGCACCGCCACCTTGGAAAAGTTGGTGGGCGTATCTGCTTTACGCTTTGATGGTGGCGGGAGCGCTGGCTCTCTTTGTCCGCGCCCAACAGCGAAAACGCCGTTGGACGATGGAGCTGGCAGCTAGAAACGAGGACTTGACGCTCGAGATCGAGCAGCGCCGCCAGAAGGAGGCGGCCCTGGAGCGCGAGAAGAAAAAGGCCCAGAGATATCTCGACGTCGCCGAGGTCATCATGCTCGTGGTGAACACGGAAGGCGTGGTCACCCTCGTCAACCCCAAGGGCTGTACCGTTCTGGATTGCGAGGCCGACGAGATCGTCGGGAAACCGTGGGTCGAGGAGTTCGTCAGCACGGAGGGCTGTGCCGAGGCCAAGTCGACCTTGGGACCGTCGTTGCGGGGCGGTTACGCGGAGTACTCGGTGGTCCCGTCCGACGGGGAAGAGCGAATCATTGCCTGGCATACGGCGGCTCTCACCGACGACGCCGGCCAGCATATCGGGACGTTGTGCTCCGGCTCCGACATCACCGACATGCGGCGCCTGGCGGCAGAGAAAGCGACCGCCGAGAGCGCCACGAGAGCC
>JAOTZA010000040.1 GCA_029861655.1 Acidobacteriota bacterium
CGGCCATCGCTTCGACCAGCGCGATGCCGCCGGCCAGGTTGTTTCGGTAGTACTCGAGCGGCTTGCGAACCGACTCCCCGACGTAGGCATAGGCGGCGAAATGGACCACCGCCTGCGGGCGATGGCTCAGCATGACCTCGCGAATCTCTCCGCGATGGCGCAGGTCGCCGCGTACAAAGAGCGCCCGCGGATCGACCGACTCGAGGTGGCCGCGCTCCAGGTTGTCGAAGACGATCACCTCATGACCGGCCTCTAGAAGGACCTTGGTGGTAACGCTGCCGATGTAGCCGGCTCCGCCGGTGACCAGGATTCTCATGCCGCTCGCGCCCTGTAGTAAGCAGCGGTCAATTCGAGCCCTTCCTCCAGCGGGGTCGAGGGTCGGTACTCGAGAAGCTCTGTGGCTCGATGGATATCGGCGAGCGAATGGCGCACATCCCCCGCTCGTTCGTCGGTGTGAGAGGGGACGTCGTCGCTCCCGGAGATTCTCCGGATCACCGCTGCGAGCTCGTTGAGTGTCGTCCTTTTGCCGGCCGCGATGTTGAAGACGGGTTGCCCCAGCTGTGACGCAGGTGCGTGAGCCGCCAGCAGGTTGGCTTGCACGGCGTCCTTCACAAACGTGAAGTCACGACTCTGCTCACCGTCGCCGTAGATCGTCGGAGCCGTGCCGGACAGATAGGCCGCCAGAAAACGCGGAATGACGGCAGCGTATTCGCCGGCCGGGCTCTGGCGCGGTCCGTAGACATTGAAGTATCTGAGCCCCACGAGTTCCTGACCGTAGCAGCGATGAAAGGTCCGTGCCGTATCTTCCATCATCTTCTTGGAGAGGGCATAGGGTGACAGCGGGGCTCCTTCGCGGCCCTCGCGTTTGGGCAGTTCCGGTTCGTCTCCATAGACGCTCGAGGAAGAGGCATAGACGGTGCGACGGGCGCCCTGTTCGAGAGCCGCCCGGAAGATGTTGGCCGAACCCTCGGCGTTGATCGCAAGGGTTCCGCAAGGGTCGGCCATCGAGCGCGGGACCGAGCCCCGGGCTGCCTGGTGGAATACGAGCTCGACCCCGCGGCAGACGTTCCGGCAGGTTTCCAGATTTCGGATATCGCCGACGACGAACTCGATATCGGTTGCCAGAGCGTTGAGGTTGTCCTCGGAGCCACTGCTCAAGTCATCGAGGATCCTGACTCTTGCTCCCGCGCCGACGAGCGCATCGACCAGATGCGAGCCGATAAACCCGGCGCCACCGGTTACCAAGACATCCATGCCTTCACCCCGCCTTCAGTTGATGGTTGCTTGGGGACGCGCAGCCGGTGGCTCGGGGCGGGGCTCCTCGCGCCGTTCGAGATTGGCCTCGGGGAGAAACTCCGACAGAAATCGTCGAATGCCGCTCTGGTCCTCTTGCTCCGCCAGCGTTTGTAGGCGGTCGAGCGCGGCACGGACCTCGTCTGGGTGGTACGCGGCGAGACGCCCGCGAAAGACTTTCGGGTGGGTTGTGCGATCGATGTCCTCGCCGGACAGCTCGAGCTCTTCGGAGAGCTTTTCGCCGGGCCGCAGCCCGGTGAAGATGATCGGTATCTCATTGAAGGCCTTGTAGCCGGAGAGCGTGATCATGTCTTTGGCCAGCTCGAGGATCTTGACCGGTTCGCCCATGTCGAGGATGAGGATGTCGCCACCGGCACCGATAGCACCGGCTTCCAGTACGAGCTGCGCCGCTTCCGAAGGTGTCATGAAATAGCGTATGGCATCCGGGTGGGTGACCGTTACCGGACCGCCGCGGCCGATCTGCTCGCGAAAGATCGGCACCACCGATCCCGCTGACCCCAAGACGTTTCCAAAGCGAACGGCGAGGAAGCGGCTTCTGTCGAATTCGGTTGCCAGGTCCTGGATGAGGAGCTCAGCGACTCGTTTGGACGCGCCCATGACCGAGCTCGGCCGGACGGCCTTGTCGGTGGAAACGAGCACAAAGGTCTCGACACCGTATTCACCGGCGATTCGGCCCAGGGATCGGGTGGCGAGGATGTTGTTGCGCACGGCTTCGCTTGGATGGCTCTCCATCATCGGGACGTGTTTGTGCGCTCCCGCGTGGAAGACGACGTGGGGTCGCCAGCGGCGAAAGGCCTCGGCGGTTCTCGAAGCGTCACTGACGTCGCCGAGAAACGACGAGATGTTGATCTGTGGCCAAAGGTCTTTCAGCTTCCGCTCGACCTCGAAGAGCGCTCCCTCGGAGCGTTCGACAAGAACGAGCCGCAGAGGGTTGAAGCGGGCGATTTGATTGGCCAGCTCGCCGCCGATCGAACCGCCGGCGCCGGTCAGCAGCACACACTTGCCCGCCACGAAGTCACGTACCTTCTCGTCGTCGAGGCGGACGGGATCTCGTCCAAGAAGATCTTCGATCTGCACTTCGCGAAAGCGACTTACAGCGACTTGGCCGGCGACGATCTCATGGAGGGTCGGCACGATTCGAACCTCGACGCCGGCGCGCTCGCCGGCATCCAGAATGGAGCGGATGACGCCTGAGCCGGAAGCAGTCATGGTGATGATCACTCGTTCGATGGCGAGGTCGCTGATCAGCCGTGTGAGGTCGGTGGAGGAGCCGAGAACCTTGAGACCATTGATCACGGTGCCTTGTTTGCGGGGATCATCGTCGACAAAACCGATGGGTTCTATGTCTCGGTTCCCACGTCCGCGCAGCTCGCGCGACGCAAGCACGCCGGCGCTTCCGGCGCCGACGAGGAGGGCTCGTTTGGAAGCCGACGCCTCCGTGGCCCCGCTCGCTCCGTGGTTACGCTCAAAGCGCTCGTAGAGAACTCGGCGGACGACGCGGATTCCCAGCAGGCCGCCAAAGGCGAGGAGGGTATCGAGAAGGATGATCGATCGTGGAACCCGCCATGCGTCGAGGTTGCCCGGCAATCCCAGGCGTAGGGCCAGCAGCAGGAGGGCGGAATAGGCGGCGGCACGCACAAAGGCCTTGACCTCGGTGAGGCCGACATAGCGCCAGACAAAACTGTAGATACCGACCAGAAGCACCGATGCGAATTGAATCAGCACCACGACCGGTAGTTGGGTAGGCGCGTTCCGCAGGTAGTCGGCGGGTATCGAGAAATCGAAGCGCAACAGATAGGAGACGACAAACGCCGCAGTGAGGACGACCAGATCGAGGCCGAACTGGACTTCGGCACGGAGATGACGTGTCCAGAAAGGGCGCGGACGCCCCTTTGGGAGGTGTGGTTCGTCTTGGCTCGGCACGCGGGTCGATGTTCTCCCTCGGGGCGCTATTCTATGGAATCCGCGGCGTCTTTCTCGCTGCGGTCTCGGGATCGGTGCCGACCGTGCCGCTTTCCCCGGATCGCCCGCCCTGCAGTCGCCAGATGGCCGCGGAAGCGGCTGGCGAACTTGCCGCCTCCCGTGGTGGCGTCCGGATCCGAGAGCGGCCGGAGTTTTCGTTCCAGGTAGGCGCGCAGTTTGCCTTGTCGCGCCGCGGCCAGCATTCGGTTCACGGCGTGGCGTGGTCTGAGCGAGGCGGAGTAGTTCGGCTCGAGGGCTCCGGCGAGCATGTGACGGAGCAAGACAGCGGCCGGATCGGGCGCCTTGCCATCCAGATCGAGTCTCCGGCCCAGCCTGAGCTCCTGAGTGAGCTCGCGGAACGCGGCGAGATCGGGATCGGGGATCGAGGCCGAAAGGGCGCCACCGAAATCCTGTAGAGAGTCCTCCCAGGAATCGTCATCGGGAAGCACGTCGATGAGATCGCCGACCAGCCGCAGGAGCGGGTACTGATCCGGAAGCCAGATGTGCTGCGCCATCCCGTGGATCAGAAGGTGAGCGCACAGCAGTCCGAGTGTCGGGACAAGGCAATTGTCGGTATGACCCGCAAGATGTTCGAGAAGATTCCGCTCTTCGAGCTCATCAGCCGTCGCCCAGCGGCTGCCGTCGAGGGCAAGGCCGTGAAGGCAGAAGTGGATGTCGAGCGTGCCACCCGCCGGCGGCGTGAGGCTTGCCAGGTGCTGTTCGTTTCCCGAGGCGGCCTGTGCGACAAAGCCGCGCCGCCGGAGCTGTCGATGCAGCCGCTCGGCGTCTTCCGTCTTCACCAGCACATCCAGATCGGAGAAAGGCCGTCGGCCGCGGGGAATCCTGCCCGACGCTACAAGAGCGTAGCCCTTGAGAAAGATCAGCGGAATGGACGCTTCGCTCGCGGCGCCCGCGACTTCCCTTGCCACTGTTTCGTAGAGGGTCGAGATCGCCACGGAGCGGGCGTGAGCGCCGCGGAGCCCTTCGGCAAGGACCAGCAGGCCGGGTGCTGCTTCGAGTCCCTCTTTGCGACGGCTCCAGATCCTCTCGGCCAGCGACAGCCTCTCAGCCAGAGACACCAGCTCCTGTTGTTCCTTGAGCGGCGGGAGCGCGGCGGCGTGGTCGGCGAATGCCGCCTCGAGCAACCACAACAGCTGGGGCGTTGGCTCGATCGGCGGCGGGCGGAAGCGCAATGGGCGCTTCGATCTAGGGGCTCGCTGAAGAACTCTCATGGGTAACGCGGCAAGGGCTTATGGTGCAGATGCTACGGCATCGGCTGCGGCGCGCCGCCTGCCTGCGACAGCCACGGCGCTCGCAACGCAACCCACAGAGTTCTTCAGCAAGCCCCTAGGCACGGCAGCAGCCGCGCAGGGCTTCTGCGACGCGGTCCTGATCGGTCTCGCTGAGTGCCGACCCGCTGGGTAGACACAGACCGTGGTCGAACAACCCTTCTGCGACCGCGCCGCCACGCCTCGGCGATTCCCGGTAGAGCGGTTGCCGGTGCATGGGCTTCCAAAGCGGTCGCGACTCGATATCCAGCTCCTCCAGGGCCAGACGGACGGTCTCGCGGTTCGACCCGAAGCGCGCCGGATCGATCGTGAGACAGGTCAGCCAGCGGTTCGAACGGCCATAGGCGGCCTCCGGCATGAACTCGAGGCCCGGGAGATCGGACAGCAGTCGTTTGTACCGCGAGAAGATCTTTCGTCTGGCCTCGACCCTTTCTTCGAGAGTAACGAGTTGGGCCCTGCCCACGGCGGCCAGTAGGTTCGAAAGCCGGTAGTTGTATCCCAGCCGCGAGTGTTCGTAGTGGGGGGCTTCGTCGCGTGCCTGGGCGGCCAGCGACCTCGCCTCGGCGATCGCCTCGCCGTTGTCCGACACGAGCATTCCCCCACCGGAGGTGGTAATGATCTTGTTGCCGTTGAACGAGAAGACTCCAAAGCGTCCAAAGGCCCCAACCGGACGTTGCTTGTAGGTGGAGCCCAGCGCCTCCGCGGCGTCTTCGACGACAGGCACGTCGTAGCGCTCACAGAGCTCCAAGATCGGTTCGTGGTCAGCGCTTTGACCGTAGAGATCGACTGTGATCACGGCCCGGGGGAGCTCGCCTCGCCGCGACCGCTGGGCCAGTTCTTCTTCGAGGAGCACCGGATCGAGGTTCCATGTGGCGGCGTCTGAGTCGATGAACACGGGGCTGGCGCCCAGATAGGAGATGGCGTTGGCGGTGGCGACAAATGTGAGGGTCGGGCACAAGACGACATCGCCGGCGCCGACTCCGAGCAGGCGCAGCGCCAGGTGGAGAGCCGCGGTGCCGGAGGACAGAGCGGTGGCGTGGCCGATCCGGACGGTCTCGGCGAACTCGCTTTCGAAGGCGTCCACTTGAGGCCCGAGAGGAGCGATCCAGTTGGAGCGCAGTGTTTCATCCAGGAGTTCCAACTCGTGGCCGGATAGGGAAGGAGGTGACAGGTAGATGCGGTCGGAAGAAGGCATCGACGGCTATGATAGGAGATCGAAGGGTCGAGAGGCAGGTGGTGCCGCATCCTAGAGCCCACGGCGGTTCTCGCCAGGGAGTCAAGTCATGATTAGAGGGAAGAAGGTCTTTTTTCGTGCGATCGAGGAAGGGGATCTCGAGGCGCTCGGCGAGTGGGCCAATGATCCTGTCATTTCTGATCTGGTGGTCGGATGGTCGTTTCCGGTCTCCATGGCCGATCAAAGGGAGTGGTTCGAGGCCAGCCGTCGGGACCCAGCGACCCGACGGTTCATTGTCGAAAGCGAAGAAGATGGGGTGCTGGGTCTGACAGGCCTCTGGAACATCGACTGGCACAATCGGCACGCGCTGACGGCGTTGAAGCTCGGGTCCGCGAGTGTCCGAGGCAAGGGTTATGGAACCGACGCGATCATGACCCTCATGAAGTACGCTTTCTTCGAGGTCGGGCTGAACCGCTTGTGGAGTGCCATACTTCCCTACAATATCGGCTCCTACAAGGCCTATGTCGAAAAATGCGGTTGGAAGGTGGAAGGTCGTTTGCGCCAGGAGATCTTTCGTCATGGCAAGTACCATGACCTGTACCGGGTCGCTGTCATACGAGAGGACTTGATGGCCCACCCTTTGTTCGACGAGTATGTTTCGGCGGCTGACCGGGGCGAGGGTCGAGCAGAGTTCCAGGTGCCGAAAGACAGTCGCGGTTGGTAGGGCCGGATCACGAGTATCGTGAAGCGCCTTCTGGATCTGGTGTTGGGTAGCGCGCTTGTTGTCTTTCTGAGCCCGCTTCTACTTGGCTGTGTGATCCTGGTCAAGGTGGGCTCGAAAGGACCGTTCCTTTTCAAACAGAAGCGAGTCGGCAAAGACGGTCGACCATTTGTGATCTACAAGTTTCGAACCATGGTGGTCGGGGCGGAGACAAGAGGTGCGGGCCTCTACACCGTGCGTGATGACCCTCGTTTCACGAGAATTGGATTGATACTTCGCAGGTGGAGTTTGGACGAGATGCCGCAATTGCTAAATGTCCTGCAGGGTGCGATGAGCTTGGTTGGCCCTCGGCCGCTGCCCCACCAGATCGTCGAGCGCTACCCAAACGAATTCGCTCGGATTCTCAAGGTCAAGCCGGGACTGACGGGTCCATCGCAGATCAGCGGTAGAAGCGGGCTGAGTCGGAGTGAGCGCATGGAGTTGGATGTCGATTATGCTGAAACGAATTCCCTGCTATTGGACTTGATGATCTTGTGCAGAACCCTACCCGTGGTACTGACCGGCTCGGGGCAGGTGAACTACGTAGAAGAGAACGAAGTCGAGCGCTAGAGCGGTTTCTGTCGATAGGCGGGGAAGAAACCCAAGCCGGCCTCGACTCCGGTAGAGGCACAGAGTCTCTCGTACGCGGTGGCATCGGGCACTAAGCGCCAGGTAAAGAAGTCGTGTCGGCTTTTTGAGAAGCCGGCCTTGAAGCCGAAGAGACCATCCTTCCGGCCGCCAACGCCACCGCCGAGATGCAGCGTGTGATGGCCCTGTCCGGCCGCCCATCTTCGCACTTGGTCGAGCAATAGCTTGGTCGGTTGTAGTCGACGGTCGATTTGCTGAGAGGCTGAAAGGTGATACTGAACCAAGCCCTCGACTTCGGTGAAAACACCGGCGGCGAGAAGAGTCTCCTCGTGGGTCACGCAGGCTAGCTGAATCTGGGCTGCCGGCAGGCCGCGGAGCCCGGTGAAGTAGGCGCGATCGAAGAAGTACTCGTCGGCCGCGCTCAATCGTTTCATCGTCGCGGTATAGAGCGACAGAAACTCGTCGAGCTTGGACCACGCGGGGTCCGCGAAGAAGGCGAGGCCTTTCTCTGACGAATGACGTATTTCAGTTCGGTGGCCGGCACGTATGGCGGTCCACATGACGTCTTCCGGCTGGCGAAGATCGATCGAGACGGTCTGGCCGTGCTTGACGAGCGTGCCGGCTACATCCAAGTGATCTGGATCGGGCGAGAGCAGTGGGTGCATCCTGACAAAAGCCGACACCAGCCTGAGGTCGCTCAGAGCATCGATCAACGCTCGAGAAGCCCGCTCGATGAAGTTCGCGCGAGCGCCCGAGCTCACGATGGGTCCCGGATATCCGTAGGGAGAAATAGCGTCGAATTTGTCGGAGTCGTCGATCGGGCGCAGTACCAAAGGCAGGAGGAACCTCAGATTCCGCTCGTCGTAGACGAAGAGTCGAGCCTCTCCGCCCATGCGGTGTGCCTCGAGCGCAGCGTATCCCGGCAGATGATAGACGTCGTGTTCCAGGCCCGCCAGAGCCTTGCCCCAGTCGGGGGAGTCGATATCAAACCAGCGGCCTTGGCTCATGCAGTTCGCTCGGCCGCGTCGAGCAGGGCTCGGGCGACTCGCTCGAGATCACTGACTGCATAGCGTCCGTCACAATGGAGGAACAGGGTTTTCGAGGCGAGTTCGACTGAGGGCTTTGGCAGATCGAGCGCCAGGCCGTCGAGCGGCCACAAACGCGCCGGATAGATACGCTGCTCGATCAGTCTCGCTTCTACGCCGGCGGCGGAAGCCGGGGTCTCGAACACCACGACCGCTCCGAACATTGCGCCGCTGGGGTCGGCCGCGCTGAGCAGGCGAAGCCTCTTCGCACGGGCAAGAGACTCGGCGAGGAACGCGAGATTCTCGCGCCGCTGCTCCCGCCAGGCGGCCACCGGGATCTGATCGACGAGAGCCGAGGCCCATCTCGGCGCGGCTGAGGGTCGTAACTTCGCCAAGCCCGTCTCGGTCGCAGCCAGCAGGGTGCGGAATTCAGACTTCTGCACCGGCGAACCCTCCAGATAGATTCGTTTTAGGACCATTCCCGCGAGTCGACTCAGAGCCACTTGGAGCTCGGCCGCCGCTGCGGTTGGCGGATCGGGCACAGCATGGCCCTTGGGCGACCAAGTGACGCCGCCGACCGGCACCGGCAGAGTCTTCCGAAGCGAGGCCAGGCACCAGTCGGCTTGGCTGGCCCGGGCCCAGTCGGAAAGGGGGTCGTGGGTATGGTCCTCGATGAGTTCGCAGTGGGCGGTGTCGAAGGACTGTGCCGAAGGGCGCCTGCGGCCAAACGTGTTGACAACCAAAAGAGCCTCTCCAGGTTCGTCGGCGACGGGGGGTAGGCGAGTCCGATCCTCGAGCGGGTCGTCCAAGTACACAATGATCTCGGCACCGACTTCGATAGCGGCGTCAGTCATTTCGTGGCAGAAATAGGAAGGAACCCAGATGCGTTGCCAGCCGCGAGCTGCGATCAACGCCTGCCACGCGGCTCGGGCGGTCATCCAGAGGGCGGCTCCCGACCACGGAGTCGTAACCCCCGGAGTCGTAACCCCTCTGGTCGAGTCAAAACATCGCCACTCGAAATCGGAGCCGTGCTCCCACGGGTTCGGGGAAGCGATCAAATCGCGGCCCCGTGGCTCGGTTCGCCACAACGCTCGGTCCAGAGTCGCTCGTAGAAGGCGTGTATGGCCTCGCACACCGAGTCCTCGGAGAAGTGCTCGATGACGAACCGGCGCCCAGCCAGACCATGGTTCCCTCTGAGTTCGGGGGATTCCAGGTAGATGCGGATTGCCGCGGCAAGCGCGACAGGATCTCGAGGAGGAACCAAGGTCCCGGTGACACCGTCCACAACCGCGTCCACGCATCCAGTCACGTTTGTCGTGACGACCGGGGTCTGCAGTGCGGCGGCCTCCAGAGGGGCATTGGGAAGACCCTCTCGATAGCTGGGCAACACCAGCAGTTCCATTGCGGCATAGTAGGGGGCGACATCCGGAACGAGTCCGGTACGGTGTACTCGTGGGTCCGAGTCGAGGACTTCGTTCACGCTCAGAGTGAGCGCGTCCCGCTCCTCGGGGGGGCCAACGAGAAGCAGGTGAGCCCGAGGAAACTCTCGTCTGAGCGTCTGCCAGGCCGTGACCAGATCCGAGATTCCTTTGTCGCGAACCAAACGACCAACGAAACCAATGACTAGATCCTGATCGTCGATGCCTAGCTGCGAGCGAATCCCGGACTTTGTTGCCGGAGGGTGACGCTTTGGATCGAAACGCCCAGTGACGTCGATCCCGTTCCCTCCCGATCCCAACACCGAGGACCTCTCCGGGGAACACAACCGGTGCGACAAGGCTTCTTTGCTCAACGAGGAACTCTGGTAGATAACGTGATGTGCAAGCCGGCAGCTGACGCGTTCCATGCTGTCGTAGAGAGCTCCGCGAGCGCCTCCGGAAGCTGTGCTCAACAGCCCGCGTATCTGATAGATGCGCAGAGGTGTTCGTGCGAGAGTCGCGGCGAGAGTCCCCAACAGGCCGGCTTTTGGAGTGTGTGAATGCACGATGTGAGGCCGAAAGCTCCGGATTGCCCGCACCAGGCGAATCAGTGCGCCAACGTCCGCGACCGGCGATATGGCTCGCCGCATCGCCACGGCCGTAACCGAGATTCCGTGCTCGCTGCCGAATTCGTCGAGTCGATCTCCAGGCGAGGAAATCGCTCTGATTTCGAACCCCCGTGCAGAGAGGTAGTCCACTTGTGCACCCACGAGCGCAAGTGTCTGTGGCGCCGTGAAGACGTGAAGCAGTCTCATTGTGCTGCGAGATGCTGGAAACGCGTTCTGGTTCACCGCCGCGGCCTGTTATGAGTGAGGGAGGACTGCACCTTCGGGTCTGTGTCGGAGGGTCCCGGGGTGTGACCTCGCGCTGCCGGGCGGCGCTATGGGTTTGCGCCGGCCGAAATGGAAGTTGGGCCGCGGGAGCCGGGGCGCTCGTCCTTTAGCCTCGATCAACAAGCAGAGAATGAATGCCCACAGAATCCAAAAATGCGTGAACCGCAGCCCTTGGTGGGTCAGGCCGTACAAGAACACCGGTGCGACGTACAAGTAAATTGTCGGTCGGCGGCCGATCAACGAGAACAGAAACGAGAAGAAAAGAAAGGTGCCAGCGACTCCGTAGCTGAATAGAAGAGTGCCGACAGTCGAATGGAGCTCGCCCTCGAACTGTGATTCGACCCGGTCTAAACCCCCTTCGCCCGCTCCGAGGATCAGGTAGGTTGGGTGGTGGGCGATTCGATCGTAGCCGCGTCCCGCCAAGTTGTCGTCTTTTCCCGTGCCGATCCGTCCAAGACGAAGGGCGACATTGTCCACCAACTTGGGTCCCACGTTGGAGAACTGAAAAGCGCCGAAGAGCAGGACAAGAGTTGTCACAAGAACAACGAACCGCCGAGAAAAGGCGACCACTATGAGAACTCCGAGACTGATCAGCGCTGCGTTGGAGAGCGAAAGCATCGCCAGATAAATCGCGCCCAGAAAGAAGATCGCTTGGTACCAGACGTTGACTTTCAGGTACTTGCTGCCGATGACCACGATCGTGGCGCTCAGCAGCACGTAGTAGCCGAGTTGGTTGGGGTTGTTGAAGAAGAGTTCTTGGCGAAAGGTGGTGGCGGAGAGAAAGCGAGTGGCGAGCACGGCCTGCAAAATGACAGAAGCTGCTACGAGGTGAATGGTCGAAGCCAACAGGCGCTCTCGAAAGCAGTGGTAGAGGGCAACCAAAGCCGCGAAGACGAGTCCGTTGTAGAGATAGAAGACAGGGTAGATGAGCATTGTGTTCTTCTTCCCGAACGAGAAATTGCCAGTCACCAGGACCCAGAGGATGTTGACTGCGCAGACGTAGAGGATGAAGAGAAACAGGGCGCGGCGCGGACCGCGAGAGCCGCGAGGAAAGCGGTATCCGGGCGAGAAGGCGGTCAGAGCGATCAGCACCACCATCAAGAGATCAGCCGGTTGCGGTAGACCGCTTCGGAGCACATAGAAAGGCGCCAGAAGAAGGTAGCCGGCGAGCAGCGCCAGCTGAGGGCGTTGGGCGAGATCTTCCAACAGACCTTTGAGAGTCGTGGCTCGAGCCCGGCGGCGCCGATTGGGCTCGAGCGGTTGCCGCCGAGTGGAATGCCCGGAAGCCGCCGCTGCTGCCTGGGAGCGGACCGATTTGGTAGGCGCCGGTCTCACGACTCGGTCGCCCTTGGCGAGACCTGACCGCGGGTCAGCGACTCGCCTATGACCGTCTTGCAGGACCTGCTTTGGGGCTGGAGCGCGCTTGCCATCTCGCGGTGGAACCGAGACCTACAAAGTGGATATCGGCAGCTGCCGATGCGCGGAGAGGTTACCATCGGCGTTTCTGGTACCCGGTCTCAGCGGCGATCGTTCAGAATGTCTACGACGAGGTCGACGACGCGTTTGGCGGCGTCCGAGCGAAAAGCGAGACTCTCGTCGAGGTAGCTTTCCACCAGTGGGCTTCTAGAGTCAGGCTCGGATGTCATTCCTGCAAGGACGGGCGCGATCTTTCCTTCGGCTGGGAGCTTCCGGGCGGCTCCGGACTTCACGAAATCGTGAAGATAGCCGGCACCGGGCACCTCGAGAACCGCCAGCGGTAATCCGAACAGCAAGGCCTCGAGGCCGGCGCTCGAGCCGAAGGTGACCGCCGCGTCGGCCAACGATAAGAGTGGATGAAGCGGTTCGCGATCAAGAACAAGTATCTGCCGGGCGTAGGGGAAAGCGTCGCAGACCAGTTGAAAGTCTTCCCTCGATTCGCGGGGGTGAAGTTTCACCAGCAGCCGCCAACCTGGATCGCGAAACAGAGGGGCCAAGCGCTCAACAAAGCCTTGGAAGAGCTCGAGTTTCTCTTTCGAGCTACAGAACCCGAGATCGTCTATGGGGTTGGACAGAAACAGCAGATTGACTTCTCCGAGATCGAAGTCGGTGGCGAGTGCGGCGCTCGAGGGCTTCCAATCGGTGCTCTGGATGGAGTCGAAGCGAGGGCAGCCGGTGAGCGCGATGCGATCCTCCGAAACCCCGCTCGCTACGAAATAGCGAGCGCTACTTCTCCCCCAAGCCGCGATCGCGTGCGATCCGCCCGTTCCCTGGCGGAGCTCTGTTGAACCGGTCGATTCGGGCGGGTCGAAGCGGATGCCTTCCTGCACGAGTAGAAAGGGTATTTGCTGTCGGCGCAAAAGTCGGCAGATTCGATCGTAGGGGTAGGCGTGGTCGTTTGGAACGACGACCAGGTCTGGCCGAGAAACGAGGTTCCACCTGATGGCGGGGCCGAGCAGCATCTGCCAAAGCAGGCGGCGAGCGATCTGTCGCCGGCGCGAGGATCCCGGATCGCCCCAGTTGCCGCTCGAAGGAGAAGAGCGGAGACTCGCTGGAAAGAGCCTCACCAGGTCGACATCGAGCGCCTCGAAAGCTCCTGTCGGGGAAGCCAGTCCGCGAAGCTCGCAGAGGGACAGAACCCGAAGGCTCATCTCAGGCTGCTCCCGAAGTCGATGAACCAGCGGCAAGAAGGTCTCGACGTGATGTCCCGGGCTCGAGAGAAGAAAGTCGATTCTTGGCAATGTCTAGTCCTGCGAATGAGTCCACCAGAGAATATCGTTCCCTCGCTGCGTTTGACGGTCGTCGAGGCCCAATGAACCCGGCATCAACTAACATCACCTGGTCGTGGCTGAAGTAAACACCTCCTCGGCCGGTGCCCGACGCTCCCGGCCGCTGCCCGATGCTGCGGGCCTGAACGCGGTTTTCTTCGACTTCGACGGAGTCATTCTCGAATCTGTCTCGATCAAGGACAACGCCTTCAGGGACCTCTTCGCCCACCTGCCGCAACACCTCGACCGTATCCTTGAGCACCATCGGAGGCACCTGGGACGTTCCCGGTTCGAGAAGTTCGAGTGGATCTACCGCGAATTGCTGGGCCGCAGCCTCGATGAGGACGAATCCCAGGTCCTGGGAGAGCGTTTTTCAGCGCTGGTGCGAAGTCAAATGCTGTCCTGTCCAATGGTTCCGGGAGCCGGCGACCTCCTTCGAGCCCTTCAGGGGCGGTTCGAGTGCTTGGTCGTGTCCGCAACACCGCAGGATGAGCTCGAGCGAATTATCGACGAGCGGGAGCTTGGAGCCTTTTTTTGCGAAGTCTGTGGCTCGCCACCGGGTAAGAACGAGATCTTCACCGCACTTCTCGAACGCAGAGGCCTCGAGCCCCGCGAGGTACTCGCGATCGGCGACGGCCTTTCCGACTACCGCGCCGCGGAGGCCTCGGGTGTCCACTTTGTCGCCCGAGATTCAGAGTCGAGCCGCCAGGACTGGTCCGCAGTCCCGGTACCGACGATTCGAGACCTGACCGAACTCCTCGGCCACCTGGGAGCGAGCCGGGATGGTTGAGAGCCCGCGACAAGACGGCGCGCCGGCTCGCGAGGATATCCAGGAGGCCGAGTATCACTTCCCCTATCACTTTGTTCCGCGGTACACCGAAGCCGGCTTCGTGCAATCGGTCACCCTTAGATGGGGATACCTCTACTGGTCCTACCTGCGAGTCGTCCTCGATCTCGTCGAGGAGCTGCGGCCAGCCTCGCTTCTGGACGTGGGGTCCGGCGACGGTCGACTCCTTGCGGAGGTGTCCAATCGGATTCCCGACACCAGAGCGGTTGGAGTCGACACTTCAGAGCGCGCGGTAGCGCTTGCACGAGCCCTGTCACCGGGTGGCGAGTTTTGCGTCGGCGATGTGACAGAACCCGGCTTTCTTCAAGGCACCTATGACGCGATCACCCTGGTAGAAGTACTCGAGCATGTTCCCCCAGCACAACTTCCGGCCTTTCGCACCGCACTGCGAAAACATCTCTCTCCGGTCGGACACCTGATCGTGACAGTCCCTACGACCAACATGGACGTGCAGGCGAAGCACTATCAGCACTTCGACCTCGATTCCCTGGTCGCCGCGCTCGGGGACGGCTTCGTGCTCGAGAGAGCCCTGTATCTGAATCGCCAGAGTCGACTGTGCCGATTGTTCGACCACCTTGTGACCAACCGTTTTTTCGCTGTCCGTGAGCCGCAATTGCTCGCCTGGCTCCTCCGGGCCTATCAGCGTAAGTATCTTTACGCAGATTCGAAGACCGCGATGAGAATCTTCGCGGTCTTCGAGGCAGCTCCTGAAAGGTAGCGGCGCTTGGCCGCCGCATCAGCCCCGTCGCTTACCGCCAGAGCGTTTTCCGGCGCGCTTTGGACGGCGTCGGGCTGGGGTCTGAGCGCCGTGCTCCAACTCGCGTTCGGAATCGCCATGGCGCGAATCCTGGGTCCAGAGATCCTCGGCTTGTACGCCGCCGCACTGGTCGTCATCCGATTCTCCAACGTCTGGGCCAGCATAGGCATCGGACCGGCGCTGGTACAAAGGGAAGATATCGAGACCCGGCATCTCCGGACCGGCTTGGCCCTCTCTGTGGCCCTGTCCTTCGGCATCGCCGGTGTCGTCTGGCTGGGAGCAAATGCGATTGCGAGCTTCTATCGAATGCCGGAGCTTGGCGGCGCAATCCGCACGTTATCTCTGGTCCTCCCGCTGCGAGGTCTCGCCGTAGTGCCCCTGGCGATGCTACAGCGAGAGCTGAGGTTTCGCCGGCTCGCAGGGATCGACGCATTCGCCTACTTCTTCGGCTTCGGGCTGGTGGGAGTTTTTCTCGCCTTGTCCGGTGTCGGCCTTGATTCGTTGATCGTCGCCACCGTGACTCACGCGGCTCTCGAGCTTGTTCTCCTGTTGTGGTCCCGCCCGTTTCCGCTGACACCCCTGGCGAGTTGGTCGTCGGCTCGCGAGCTGATCCGTTTTGGAGGCGGGGTGACGCTGGCCAGGATCTTCGGCTTCCTTGCCTTGCAAGGCGACAAGCTGATCGTGGGTAGGTTGCTGGGTGCAGGACCACTCGGCCTCTACTCGCGTTCGTACAGTCTGGTGTCGGCATCGACCCGCCTCTATCAGAAGATCGCGGTTCGAGCGTTCTTTCCACTTCTGTCTCGAGTTCAGACCGACCGCGAGAGACTGGGGCGTGGCTTTCGCCGCGGCTTGGCCTTGAGCGCGCTCTCGGTGCTTCCCTCGAGCGCCGCGCTGTTCGCACTGGCTCCGGATCTGATCCACGCTCTCCTCGGTAGCGAGTGGCTCGGTGCTATCGCGCCGTTCCGAGTCTTGGTCCTGTTCGCCTTCCTTCGCAGCACGGCCAAGCTCTGCGGTCCGCTCGTGATGGCTGTTGGCAAGGTCTATCGGCTGGCCTGGATTCAGGCCGCTTTCGCTGT
>JAOTZA010000288.1 GCA_029861655.1 Acidobacteriota bacterium
GGTGATGAAACAGACCGACGGAGAGGCTTCTTCGAAGAGCTCGATCGTCGCGTGCTCGCTTGGAGTCAGCGTACTGCGGGAACTGGGAAGCGGAGCTTCCCGCGGAGCACTCACCGAGGCCCAGACGTCGGCTGGACGCCAACTGCGGTCGACCGCGTATCCCAACGCCACCAACGCCGCCGACAGCACCACAGCGTTGAGTTTCCGGACAGTCATGCCGCCTACAGTCTAGTGGTCGGCCCCCGAGACGCCAACCCCAAATGGACCTTCGTCTCATGGAGTTGGTGACTCGAGTGTCGTATCGTGGCCGTGTGATTCCTTCGGTACGTAGTGGCTCACTACTGGTTGTCATCGCCTTGGCAACGGCCTTGCCGGGCGGTAGCGCAACCCCCATCGCGCTCAAGAGGGTGGTCCGCAAGCTCGATTCGGCGATCGCCGTTACTCACTCGGGCGATGGTTCCGGCCGAATGTTCATTGCCGAGCGTCAGGGCCGAGTGCGGATCGCCGAAGGGAGCTTGGTGCGACCCACACCCTTCCTGGACATCTCAGAACAGGTGCGCTGTTGCGAGGGTGAGTTTGGGCTCCTGGGCCTCACATTCCACCCCAACTACACGGTCAACGGCTTCTTCTACGTCAGCTATGTCGATCTCGATGGCAGCTCGGTCGTCTCCCGCTTTACTGTCAGCGACGACCCGGAAATCGCCGATGTCGGATCCGAGGCGGAGATCCTCCGCCTCGACCAACCGGGGCGATTCCACAACGTTGGGCATCTGGCCTTCGGGCCCGACGGCTATCTGTACATCGGCTCCGGAGACGGCCAGGGAGGCGGTGACCCGGATGACGTTGCGCAGAACCTCGGGTCGCTCCACGGAAAACTCCTTCGGCTAGACGTCGATGGAGGCTTCCCCTATTCGATTCCGGCCGACAACCCGTTTGTGGAAACTCCCGACGCCCTACCCGAGATTTGGGCCTCTGGTCTTCGCAACCCCTGGCGCTTCAGCTTCGACCGCAAGACCGGGGATCTTTTGATCGGCGATGTCGGCGAGAGACTCTTCGAGGAAGTCAACTTCCAAGCCGGCGACAGCTCCGGCGGGGAGAACTACGGGTGGCGATTGAAGGAGGGAGACGCCTGCTTCCGGCCGACAGAGGGCTGCGACGAGGAAGGGCTGACGGCCCCGGTTCTGGTTTATGAGCACGACGACGACCCCGAGGGCTCCTGTTCCTCGGTCACCGCCGGCTACGTCTACCGCGGTCCGCAGACTCTCACCCTCCCCGGGATGTACGTGTTCGGAGATTTCTGTACCGGCAAGATCTATGGCGCCCGCCGCAACACCGCCGGCCGTTGGCTGATGTTCGATCTTCTGGATGCCGAGGTTGCCATCGCATCGTTTGGTGAAGATGAGGCGGGCCGGCTGTTTGTCGCCGAGATAGGCGGCCGAATCTGGCGTGTGGATGGACGGGCGATCTTCCGCTCCCGCTTCGAGTCGACCCAGCCCACCGACTGGTCACGCAACCGAGGCGGTCTCGAGAACGTCCAAGGAGGTCTGGGAGGCTCGAAGGCGGCGCTCGAGCTGTCCCTCGACCAGGGGAAGAAACACCAGTTCCTACGCTCGCTCGAGCCCGACGGTCTCAAGACCTTCACCGTGGGGTTCGACCTCAACGTCAACAACGCGAATCTGGACGGTCGCTCCGTCGAGATCCTTCGGGTAGTTGGTCCGGGCCCGCATCTCGCGTTGAGACTCGAAGAACGAGACAGTAAGTATCGCGTTCGACTGCTGGCGGCCGGCAACGAGGGCCCCAAGCGGCTGGTGGGCCTGACCCACGTACCGGCGCGTCAAACCGTCCGCATCGAGATCCAGTGGATGCAAGCAAGCGCAGCCGATCGATCCGACGGCGAGGCCTATCTATTGCGCAACGATCGAGTCAAAGCATTCGTAACCGATCTCGACAACGACCAGCTCCGAATCGACTCCGTTCTTTTGGGGCTCCCGAGCGGGGCACCCAGAAGCGCTTCCGGCTCGATCCTGATCGACAACTACGTTTCGACGCCGTAGCTGGCCCCATACCGCCGCAACCCATAGGGCCATCTGGACATCTACCCGGGCTGCGAGCAGCTGGCGCGGATTGTCGTATCATCAAAATGTGAAACCACCTTCTCGTGGTTTGTCCTGGCGGCTTGGCACCGCCGTCTTGGCGCTTGCGGTCCCCAGCTACGGCGCCGACCCGATCGCCCTGGATCCGCTTGTCCGCAGGCTCGAGCAACCCACCGCGGTCGCCTCCCCCGGCGACAGCTCCGGGAGACTCTTTATCAGCGAACGCCCGGGACGGATCCGCATCAACACCGGCAGTGGGCTGCGGCCGACGTCCTTTCTCGACATCTCCGACCGGGTTCAATGCTGCGACGGGGAGACCGGGCTGCTGAGCTTTGTGTTTCATCCCTCATACGCCATCAACGGCTTCTTCTATGTCAGCTACATCGACTTCGACAACAATTCGGTGGTCTCCCGTTTCACTGCGACCGAGAACCCGGAGGTCGCTGATCTCGGGTCAGAGGTCGAGATCCTCCGTCTCGAACAGCCCGGGCCTTTCCACAACGTCGGGCATATCGCCTTCGGTCCGGACGGCTATCTCTACATTGCCTCGGGCGATGGAGACGACGGCGGCGATCTCGACGACAACGGCCAGAGCCTCGCGACGCTCTTTGGAAAGCTCCTCCGAATCGATGTCGATGGAAGCACACCCTACGCGATTCCAGCCGACAACCCGTTTGCCGGTACCGCGGGAGCGCAGCCCGAAATCTGGGCCTATGGTCTTCGCAACCCATGGCGCTTCAGCTTCGATCGCGAGACAAGCGACCTCTTGATCGGCGATGTCGGCGAGAGGAACTTCGAAGAGGTGAACTTCCAGAGCGGGAACAGCTCTGGTGGAGAAAACTACGGTTGGCGGTTGAAGGAGGCGGACGCGTGCTTCGAGCCGTCCGAAAACTGCGACCAGGCGGGGCTCACGGCGCCGATCCTGGCCTACGAGCACAATGATCCGGACTCCCCTTGTTTCTCGGTCACCGCAGGACACGTCTACCGCGGTCCCCAGACCATCACCCTGCCGGGTCTCTATGTCTTCGGCGACTTCTGTAGCGGAAAGGTCTTTGGCGCTCGGCGTAACGGCGCCGACAACTGGCTGATGTTCGGGCTTCTGGACACCGACCTCGCGATCGTCTCTTTCGGAGAAGACGACCTCGGACAGCTGCTGCTCGTCGATCTCGGCGGTCAGATATTTCGCATCGAAGGGCAGGCGATCTTCAGCTCGGACTTCGAGACCAAGAGCCCGCGAGATTGGTCCAAGAGGCGGGGAGGACTAAAGAACGCAAAAGGAGGCCTGGACGGCTCCGGCCGCGCCCTCGAACTGACACTCGACGAGGGCGAGCGGCCGAGGTTTCTGCGGTCGCTCGAGCCCGACGGGCTCGGCAGCTTCGCCGCCGCCTTCGATCTCAGTGCTAATCGCGCCGATCTCGACGTTCAAGCCGTCGAAATCTTGCGGTTCCAGGGAGGCGGGTCGCATCTCGAGCTATGGCTCGAGGAACGAAAACGGGGCAAGTACCGAGTTCGTCTGCTGGCCGCCGGTGACGGAGGCTCCAAACGGCTAGTGGGGACGGCCCGTATTCCCAAGCGTCGCCCCGTTCGCCTCCAAATCCAGTGGATGCGGGCCACGGGTCCAGATCGCGGCGACGGCGAGGTGTTTCTGCTGATCGACGGTCAGGTCAAGGCCTTCCTCACGGATCTTGACAATGACCAGTTGCGAGTCGATTCGGTCTTGCTGGGACTCCCCAGCGGAGTCCCCACGACCGCTTCGGGCTCTATTCTGGTCGATAACTACCTGTCAACTCCCTAGAATCCAAACGAGAGCCGCGCGTACCAGTGGCCGCCGTTGAATCCGAACGGAGACGTGAGCGAGCTGACCACGCCCAGGAACTGCAAAACGCCATCCTGCTCGGGATCCGGCAATGTGTCGAACACGTTCTCCCCGCCGACAGCGATCGTGTAGCGATCGTCGAAGTTGAACCTGACCTCGAGGTCCACAAGGGTCTCCGCTCCATAGGGCGAGGCGTCGCTGGCGTCGCCGGGACTGAACAGGCCGCCGGTGGATTCCCAGCTGCCATAACGGTTGGCGCGGACGTGGCCGGAAAAGAGCTCTCCACTCTCGTAGCTCACCGTCAGATTCGTTCTCTCTTCGGGCACCTGATTCTCCAGGTCGAAGACGCGC